>CAJMSZ010000018.1 GCA_905216215.1 uncultured bacterium
CCTGAATGCCTTTGTGGAGGAACCTACCAAGTGGATTCATCTGGACATTGCCGGAACCGCAGATAATGACGGAAAAGCTGCAACGGGAGCCATGATCCGGAGTGTGGTAAATGTACTGCAGAAATAATTGGAAGGGAAAATATCTGATTTTTTCACATGACTTACACATTTTCGTGCTAGACTGATGCGAAAGAGATGAGAAAGGAGTTTGTTTGTGATGGAGAAACTGAAAATCCTTGTAGTAGATGATGAGAGTAGAATGCGGAAGCTGGTGCGGGACTTTCTAGAACGGGAAGGCTTTGCTGTACTGGAGGCAGGAGATGGGCAGGAAGCAGTGGAAATTTTTTATGAACATAAAGATATTGCGCTGATTATTCTTGATGTCATGATGCCTCATATGGATGGATGGGAGACTTGCAGAGAGATTCGAAAGGATTCCAAAGTGCCCATTATTATGCTTACTGCCCGGAGTGAGGAACGGGATGAACTTCAAGGATTCGAACTTGGCGTGGATGAGTACATTTCCAAACCATTCAGTCCGAAGATACTGGTGGCAAGGGTAGAAGCAATTTTACGCAGAACCAATGCACTTTCCCAGGATAAGCTGTTGCAGGTAAATGGAATTGAGATAGATAAGTCTGCTCATATTGTAAAAATTGATGGAAAAGAGATCGAACTGAGCTTCAAGGAATTTGAACTCCTTACTTATTTCATGGAAAATCAGGGAATTGCACTTTCCAGAGAAAAGATTTTGAACAATGTATGGAACTATGATTATTTTGGAGATGCGCGTACCATTGATACCCATGTGAAGAAGCTGAGAAGCAAGATGGGCGATAAGGGTGATTGTATCAAGACTATCTGGGGAATCGGTTATAAATTCGAGGTGTAATGCAGGATGTTTCGTTCAATTAAACAACAAATGATGGTGGCATTTTCCGGAATCGTGATTTTGATGATGGTGCTGTTCTTGATAATTAATGGCGGATTTTTGGAAAGGTATTATGTTTTTACAAAGCAGGCAGATTTTATAAGGTTCTATGAACTTCTGGAAAAGGATGTGAAGGATGGAACGCTGGAAGAGGAAACACCGGAAGGTGAGCTTGGGAAAAAGGCAGAGAAGAGCAATATTGCCATTCTGGTAGTGAATCAGGATTATGACCCGATTTACTTGAATGCCCGGGATATGCAGGTGATGGTGAATCAGTTGTTCGGTTATCTTTATAACAAAAATAATCAGGATGTCTTAAAAGAAACGGATAATTATAGTATCAGTAAAAGTACCGATGTGCGGAGCAATACAGAGTATATTGAAATGTGGGGAAGCTTAAGTGATGGCAGTATTTTTATGATGCGTAGTCCCCTTGAGAGTATCCGGAATGCCATTGATATTTTTAATCGTTTTCTATGGTTTGTAGGGGGAATCTTATGTGTACTTAGTCTTGGATTTGCCTGGTATTTTTCCAGACGTCTTTCGGAACCGATACTGGAACTTGCGGAGCTTTCAAAGAAGATGGCGGATTTGGATTTTGAAGCCAAGTACAGTGGAGGCGGAACTGCAGAACTGGATGTTCTTGGCAAAAGCTATAATGCCATGTCAGAAAAACTGGAACAAACCATTTCCAATCTGAAGAAGGCAAATAATGAGTTGGTGAAGGATATTGAGCAGAAGGAAAAATTGGATTCCATGCGAACGGAATTTCTGGCAAATGTTTCCCACGAGCTCAAAACGCCCATTGCGCTGATTCAAGGTTACGCGGAAGGATTGAAGGAAGGCGTAAACGATGACCCGGAAAGCCGGGATTTCTACTGCGATGTCATTATGGATGAAGCCGGCAAGATGAATAAGCTTGTTCGTAATTTGCTGGATTTGAACCAACTGGAGTTTGGAAAAGATAACCTGCAGTTTGAACGTTTTGATATTAGGGAACTGATTAGTGGTGTCCTGCAGAGCAGTGAGATTATGATTGAGCAGAAGAAGGCAAAGGTGATTTTTCGCCAGGAGAACCCTGTTTATGTTTGGGGCGATGAGTTCAAGGTGGAACAGGTTGTGCGGAACTATTTTACCAATGCACTGAACCATACAGAAGAGGATAAGGTTATTGAAATTAAGATACGAAAGCATGATGATAAGGTTCGAATCAGTGTATTTAATACAGGAAAACCTATTCCGGAGGAAGACTTGGACCAGATATGGGACAAATTCTACAAAGTAGATAAGGCGAGAACCAGAGCGTATGGCGGCAATGGAATTGGACTCTCCATTGTCAAGGCAATCATGAACTCCCTTCAACAGGAGTATGGTGTACAGAATTATGAAAATGGAGTCGAGTTCTGGTTTGAACTGGATAGCAGGTAAAAACTATTGCCCGACAGATGAAAAACGCTTATAATGTATCACAAGATGATATGTTACGGGCGTTTTTTGAAGTTTAAAGATTTTTAGAAGGAGATTATTATGGCTGCAATTCAGAACGACTGGCTGAACGCTCTTCAGGGAGAGTTCCGCAAGCCTTATTATAAAGAACTATTTCAAACGGTGAAGCAGGAGTATCACACACACCGGATTTATCCACCATCAGATGACATCTTCAATGCTTTCCATCTGACGCCTCTTCATGAGGTGAAGGTCGTGATTCTGGGACAGGACCCTTATCACGGAGACGGACAGGCACATGGATTATGCTTTTCTGTAAAGCCAGATGTGGAAATTCCGCCATCTCTGGTGAATATTTATAAAGAACTTCACGACGATTTGGGATGTACTATCCCAAGTCATGGTTATCTGGTAAAATGGGCGAAACAGGGAGTATTGATGCTGAACACCGTACTTACTGTCCGTGCACATCAGGCAAATTCTCATCGTGGAATCGGATGGGAAGAATTTACCGATGCAGCAATAAAGGCACTGAATGAACAGGACAGACCGATTGTATTTATTTTGTGGGGAAAGCCGGCACAGATGAAGAAACAGATGCTCAATAATCCAAAGCATTTGATACTGGAAGCACCACATCCAAGTCCACTTTCTGCATATCGTGGATTTTTTGGAAGTAAGCCATTCAGCCAGGCCAATGCGTTCCTGGAAAAGAATGGGATTGAGCCGATTGACTGGCAGATTGATGAAATATAAAGGGGATTGAATATGAAAAAAAGATGGCTTGGTGTGCTGATTTTATGCTGCTTGTTTTTTGCAGGATGTGCAAATGCGGTGAAGGAAGGAACTGCATACTTAGAAGAAGGAAAGATAGAAGAGGCCCGGGAAAAATTTGAAACATCTATAGAGAAAGAAAAAGATTTGGATGAAGCCTATCGGGGACTTGGTATTTGTTACTGGGAAAAGTCAGATTATACCAAGGCTATGGCGGCTTTTGAGAAGGCTCTGGATAATGGGACGGAAGAGACAGCTACGCTTTATAATATGTTGGGAATCTGTGCATTAAAGACACAGAATGGAGAGAAAGCGGTTTCCTATTTCGCAAAGGGACAGAATCAGTCTGATGCAGAAGGAGAGCTTCTTCAGGAAATGGCATTTAATGAAATTGTGGGATATGAGCAATTGGGAAAATACAGCGAAGCAAAGCAGAAGCTGGAAGCTTACATGACTGCTTATCCAGATGATGAGACGGCCGCGAAAGAGCTGGAGTTTTTGAATACCCAGGTAAAGGAAAATTAGAATTAGGAGCAGATAGATGGCACTTTATGATTTGAAGGAAGAACAGGAACGGGTCATTCTGGTGGGAGTCAGTACCGGAGACCATGACGATACAGAACAGTCCTTAGATGAGTTGGGGGATTTGGTAAAGACTGCAGGAGCAGTGCCAGTAGGAAAGGTCATTCAGAACCGAGAAGCCATGCACCCGGGAACTTATGTTGGTAAAGGAAAAATTGAAGAAATCAAAGAACTTTTGTGGGAACTGGATGCCACAGGCATTGTGTGTGATGATGAACTTTCGCCGGCTCAGATGAATAATCTGACAGAGCTGCTGGAGACGAAGGTTATGGACAGAACTTTAGTGATCCTGGATATTTTTGCGGGAAGAGCATCTACCAGTGAAGGGAAGATACAGGTAGAACTGGCACAACTGCGTTATCGTCAGTCCCAGCTTACTGGGGCAGGAAAGGCACTCTCCAGACTGGGAGGCGGAATTGGAACCCGTGGACCGGGAGAGAAAAAGCTGGAGATTGACAGACGTCTGATTAAGGACAGGATTGCCCAGCTCAACCGGGAATTAAAGGATGTGAAGCGGCATAGGGAATTGACAAGAGAGCAGAGAAAGCGCAATCATGTACCAGTGGTGGCAATTGTAGGATACACCAATGCTGGAAAATCTACACTGCTTAATACACTTACAGATGCAGGAATACTGGAAGAAGACCAGTTGTTTGCAACCTTGGACCCAACTACCCGTAATTTGAAACTGCCAAGCGGACAGGAAATCCTACTCACAGATACGGTAGGATTTATCCGCAAGCTGCCACATCATTTGATAGAGGCTTTCCGCAGCACACTGGAAGAAGCGAAGTATGCGGATATTATTTTACATGTAGTAGATGCGTCCAATCCACAGATGGACGAGCAAATGTTTGTGGTATATGAGACTTTGCAGCGTCTGGAAGTAATGAATAAACCGGTAATCACAGCATTTAACAAGATGGATCGGGTTGGTGAAGCCATTACAGTGCGTGATTTTCAGGCAGACAAGATTGTCCAGATTTCAGCGAAGTCCGGGGAGAATCTGGAACAGCTCTTTACTGCCGTCGAGGAGATATTAAGGGAAGAAAAGATTCATATCGAACGGGTATTTCCGTACAGTGAGTCTGCGAAAGTACAACTGATCAGAAAATACGGAGAACTTTTGAAAGAGGAATTTGAAGAAGATGGGGTACATGTGGAAGCTTATGTGCCACAGGAAATTTATGGCCGCCTGTGATAATGGGCGGCTCTCTCTTACTTATGGGAAGTTTTAGGGAAAAGGTAAGTGGTTGATGTCAGGAAAGGATGAAGGGGAATGTCATTACAGTTTATTTTTGGGAATTCCGGTTCTGGAAAATCTCACTATTTATATGAACACATTATAGAAGAATCGATAAAGCATCCTGAGAAAAATTATCTGATGCTGGTTCCAGAACAGTTTACCATGGAGACACAGAAAGAATTTGTCATGCGTCATCCGAGACATGGCATTATGAATATCGATGTGCTAAGCTTTGAACGGCTTGCTTATCGCATTTTGGAGGAGACCGGGGGCGCAGACAAGGTGGTGCTGGATGACGAAGGAAAGAATTTTGTACTTCGCAAGGTGGCAGCAGGAAAGGCATCATTTCTTCGGGTGCTTGGGTCGAACATACGAAAGCCGGGGTATATCAGTGAAGTGAAATCTGTGATTTCCGAACTGGCGCAGTATGATGTGAAAGCGGATGAGATGGCATCCATGTTGGAAATCGTTTCAGAAAATTCCTATCTGTATTATAAGCTCATGGACATTCAGACTTTATATAAGGCATTCGAGGAATATCTGGAAGAAAAGTTCATTACCAGAGAAGAATTACTGGAACTTTTATGCAGTCAGATGGGAAAATCGCGTGTTTTGAAAAATGCAGTGGTGGCCATGGATGGATTTACCGGATTTACACCAATACAGAATAAAGTTCTGGAAGAGCTTCTGGTATGTTGTGAGAAAGTCTATGTGACTGTGACCGTTGACCTTAAAGAAGACCCATACCAATATGAAGATAAATATCAGTTGTTTGCATTAAGCAAACAGATGGTGCATGCACTTACTAAAATCTGCAAAGAACGGAAAATAGAGGTGGGGGAAGTCAGACTTCCGGGCAATCCGGTTTATCGTTTCCGGGAAAACCCTGCCCTTGGATGGATGGAGAGTCAGATTTTCCGTTATCCGGTGAGACAGTACAAAGAAAAGCAGAACTGCATACGGATATATGTTTCCAGAAGCCCAAAAGAAGAAGTGGATATGGCAGCACAGAGAATTCGCTCTATGGTTCGGAAGAAGGGATACCGGTATCAGGATATTGCAGTCATTGTCAGTGATTTGAACCTGTATGGAGATATGGTGGAACGTATTTTCCCAAGGTATGATATTCCCGTGTTCATGGATTACAAGCGGAATGTGCTTTTGAACTCTTTTGTGGAATATGTTCGGAGCCTGCTTGCAATGATAGAAAAGAACTTTAGCTATGAAAGTGTTTTCCGGTTCTTGAGGAGTGGTTTTGCAGGATTTGAAGAAGATGAAGTGGATGTACTGGAAAACTACGTCCGGGCGCTTGGAATCCACGGTTACAAGAAATGGACGGAAAAATGGATTCGAAGAACAGACTCTTTGACAGATGAAAATCTGGCGGTTGTCAACCGGCTTCGTGAGCAGATGGTAAGAAAGCTTGTCCCATTGGTGGAAGTTCTGAAAAGAAAATATAAGACCATTTATGATGTGACATTTGCGCTCTATCAGTTCCTGGAGCAGGAAGAATTGCAAAGACAAGTAGAAGAAATGAGGCAGCAGTTCCAAGAGGCTGGTGAGCTGACACTTGCCAAAGAGTATGAGCAGGTTTATCGGGTGATGATAGAGCTGTTTGACAAATTTGTTTCTCTTCTTGGGGAGGAACGGATTTCCCTGAAAGAATACTGTGAACTTCTGGATGCAGGCATGGAAGAAGCAAGAATTGGTGTGATTCCGCCAAGTATGGATAAGGTGATGATAGGAGATATTGAGCGAACCCGTCTGAGAAATGTAAAGGCATTACTTTTGCTTGGGGTAAATGATAATCTGATATCGGCAGGTATTTCCAGAGGTGGTTTACTATCCGAACGGGACAGAGAGCAGCTTGAAGCAGAAGGAATTTCTCTTGCGCCGGGTATAAAGGAGGAGACCTTCATTCAGAAATATTATCTGTATCTGCATTTGACAAAGCCTACGGAGGAACTGGATATCAGCTACAGCAAAGTGTCTCGGGAGGGAAAAGCAGTAAGACCAGCGTACTTAATCGGGGAACTGAAAAAGTTGTTTTCCCATATGACGGTTTTTGATATGGATGCCTATGGAATGACGTATCGGGAGCTTGTACCGGAGACTGGTCTGGAATATGTGATTGAGGGACTTCGGGATCAGGAAGGACTTCAGATGCAGGACGGCTGCTGGCAGGAGCTGTATCGATGGTATCTGGAAAAAGAGCCATGGCGAGATACTTTGCTGCGCCTGCAAAAGGCAAGTATGTACCGGAAGCCGGAGGATGCACTTACAAGAAAGACCGCAGAAAAGTTATATGGAACATGGACACCAAGTATTTCCAGAATGGAGAAATTTGTATCCTGTGCCTGTGCACACTTTCTGACTTATGGACTCCGTCTGAAAGAGCGGGAGGAATATGAATTTGCTGCTCTGGATTTTGGAAATGTCATCCACAGGGCTTTGGAGCATTATGGGGATAAGGTAGAAAAAAGCGGAAAGAAATGGGGAGAATTGGATGAAGCGGTGCGGGAACAGTACGTGGATGAGAGCGTAGAGGAAAGTATTGTAGATTACAGCAATACAGTGCTTTACAGTTCCGCACGTAATGCCTACATGATTCCGCGCATGAAGCGGATGATGAGGCGTACGGTATGGGCGTTGACAAGACAGCTTCAGCATGGGGATTTTGAACCGGAAAGCTATGAAAGCAGATTTGGGAGCGGAAAGATTGACCGAATTGATGTCTGTGAGACGGAAGAGGAGGTGCTGGTGAAAGTAGTAGATTATAAGACAGGGTCCAGAAAATTCGATATGACTGCGTTTTATCATGGCCTTCAGTTGCAGCTTGTGGTGTATATGAGGGAAGCGTTGCAACTGGAAGAAAAGAAACATCCAGGGAAAAAGGCTGTTCCTGCAGGAATTTTTTACTATCAGATGAAAGACCCTGTAGTGGCAAAAGAAGCGGATATGGAGAAGGTAGAGCAGGCAATCTTAAAGGAGCTTAAGGTAGATGGACTGGTAAATGCTGATGACATCGTTATTCAGAAACTGGACAGAGAATTTGCGGGAAGCTCTGATGTGATTCCTGTTTCCAGAACCAAAAACGGATATTCCAAACAGTCTAAAATGATTTCACCGGAGGATTTTGATGCACTTCTGACTTACGCAGACAGAAAAACCACAGAGCTTCAAAGTCGGATGGAAAATGGAGAATCAGAGGCAAGACCTTACGAAATGGGGCAACTGACCGGATGTGATTTCTGTGAATTTCACAATATCTGCGGATTCGATGATTCCATTCCGGGATATCAGTACAGACGATTTCACAAGGCTTCTTCAGACCAGATTCTGGATAAAATTCGCAAGGATATTCAGGTAACAACTGAGCATGCAAATGGAGAAGCAGAGAACGAAGGAGAGGAGGAAGCATAATGGGAGTAAACTGGACCAGAGAACAACAGAGCGTCATTGATTTACGGAACAGTAATATTCTTGTTTCGGCTGCTGCGGGCTCTGGAAAGACAGCAGTGCTGGTAGAACGGATTATTACCAGACTGACGAAGGATGCCTCTCCTCTGGATGTGGATCAACTTCTAATCGTAACATTTACGGAAGCAGCGGCAGCAGAAATGAAAGAACGAATCAGCGCAGCACTGGAGCAGGCATTGGAGCAGAATCCGGAAAATCTGCATCTGCGTAAGCAGGCAACTTTGATTCATTCGGCAAAGATAATGACCATTCACAGCTTTTGCCTTTCCGTAATCCGGGATTATTTTCATACCATTGACCTGGACCCGGGATTTCGCATTGCAGAGGAAGGAGAACTAAAACTGCTGCGACAAGATGTAGTAAAGGAAGTACTGGAGCGGCATTATGAATCCGGAGAAGCAGATTTCCTTACCTTTGTTGAGAACTTCGCGGTTGGACGGGAGGACAGCAGTCTGGAAGGCCTTATTATCCAGCTCTATGATTTTTCAAGAAGTTATCCAGAACCGGAGGTGTGGCTGGAAGCATGCAAAGAAGTGTATTACGAAGGATTGCAGGAGACATCGTTTCTTATGCAAACCCTTAAAAAGTATGTGGATGACTGTCTGGCCGGAATAAAAGCAGATATGAATCGGGCAAGGGAAATCTGCCTTGCAAGCGGCGGCCCTTATATGTATGAAAGTACGATTGATGCAGACTGGGAACTGATCCAGCCACTTTATCGGGCAGAGAACTTTTCGGAACGATATTTTGCTTTTCAAAAGATGGGAGAATGGAGCCGGATGAAGGCAAACCGGGATAAGGATGTGGATGCTTATCTGGCAGAATACGTGAAGAATCTGAGAAAGAAATGGAAGACAGAGCTGGAACGCATGCAGACCGATTATTATTTCCAGTCGTTGGAAGAAATGCAGTCAGATTTCGCACGCTGCATACCGGTAGTGGATACACTGATAGAGCTGGTAAAAGAATTTGCAGTTTCATTCCGGGAAAAGAAAACGGATAGCAATCTGCTGGATTTTGATGATATGGAGCATTTGGCGGTGGAAATCCTGACCCGAAAGGAAGATGGAAAGTTGGTGCCGTCGGAAGTGGCAGAGGAACTGCAGGATCAGTTTGAGGAAGTCATGATTGATGAATATCAGGATAGCAATCTGATTCAGGAAACCATTTTGCGGAGTGTATCCAGAGAGAGCCGTGGAGAGCATAACCTGTTTATGGTAGGGGATGTGAAGCAAAGTATTTACCGCTTCCGTTTGTCCAGACCAGAGCTTTTTATGGAAAAATATGATACCTATTCGATAAATGGAGAAGGAAGCTGTCGGAGAATTGATTTGCATAAGAATTTCAGAAGCAGGGCGGAAGTCATTGATTTCGTAAATGCAGTCTTTCGTAAGACTATGACAAAAGCAGTGGGAAATGTGAAATATGACAAGGATGCAGCTCTCTATCAAGGTGCAAAATATCCGCAAACCAGTGGATGCACACCGGAAATTCTAATTGTGGATTCGAAGATAGAAGACGAAGAGAAGACGGGCGGGAAACTGCCGACTGCAAGGGAGATGGAGGCAAGAGCAGTGGCAGAGCGCATACATGCTCTTATAGAAGAACAGGATGTATGGGATAAAGATACAGGCGGAATGCGTCCGGTCCGGTATGGGGATATTGTGATTTTGACAAGAAGCTTAAAGGGATGGTCCAATGTATTTGTGCGGGTGCTGAAAGAAGAAGGAATTCCGGCATATGCAGATGCAAAAGAAGGATATTTTGGAACCCTTGAGATTGGATGGATGATGGATTATCTGCGCGTACTGGATAATTACAGACAGGATATTCCACTGACAGCAGTGTTAAAATCACCTTTTGGAAAGTTTACCAATGAGGAACTGGCGACGATTCGTAATTTGTATCCGGATTTGCTTTTTCATGAGGCAGTTCTGCTTGCATCGGACTGTGAATTGTGTATGGCTTATGACAAGAAGGCCGTGCCGGAAGAGCTGGCAGAAAAATTACGGAGAGTGTTTGACTATCTGAAATATTTCCGTGAGCAGGTTTCTTACATGGCAATTCATGACCTTCTGTGGAACATTATGCGGAAAACCGGATTCTGGGAAGAAGTTGCTGCCATGCCGGGAGGCGAGCAGAGGATTGCCAATCTGGAAATGCTGATGAATAAAGCAAGAGCTTTTGAGTCCACCAGTTATAAAGGTCTGTTTCATTTTGTGCGCTACGTGGAACAACTGAAGGAATACAACATTGATTACGGAGAAGCAGATATTTTCAATGAAAATACAGATGCTGTCCGTGTCATGAGTATTCACAAGAGTAAGGGACTGGAATTCCCGGTTGTGATCGTGGCAGGCATGGGAAAGAAAATGAATATGCAGGATATTATGGGAAATATGGTCATTCACCCGGAGATGGGCGTTGGTATGCTGTCTATTGATCTGGAGAAAAGGACTCAAAGTTCTACTCTTCTGCGCAACATGATCCGCGCCGGTATCGGACTGGAGAATCTGGGAGAAGAGTTACGTGTACTATATGTGGCACTTACCCGGGCAAAAGAAAAACTTATTCTTACCGGAGTTTTAAAGGATGCAGAGGAACAGTTGCAGGAATATAGGATGAATAGCTCCGGTGAAGAGAATGAGTTACCATTCCTGACAATTGCAAGGGCTCATCATTATTTTGACTGGCTGCTTCCGGCTGTCATAGCAAAAGAGAACTGCGGACTTATGAATATTCGTGTGATATCATTCGAAGAAATTGTACAAAATGAGATGGTGCGCGAGTTGGAAGAACAACTGGAAAAGAGCGCATATCTGGAAGCAATTCAGAATCCGGAGAACGCTTTCGCAAAGCAGGACAAAGCTTTTGCAAAGCAAATCGAGGAGCAGTTCTTGTTCCATTACAAGGTAGATGGACAGTTGAAAATGAAATATACTGTCTCAGAACTGAAGAAGCATGCCATGCTTTCTGGTTCAGAAGCAGAGATGGGAGAACGAACCCATGAGGGAGCTCCGGAAGTCATTGTTCCAAAGTTTATTCAGGAGGAACAGAAGCTGACCGGAGCAGCAAGAGGAAGTGTGTACCATAAAATCCTGGAGCTTCTGGATTTGACCGGAGAGTATGACGATACCACATTAAAGCTTGCTTTGGAGGAACTGCACAGGCAGGATTATCTGACACAGACCATGCTGGATGCTGTGTGGAGAAAAGATTTGTTGTCATTTTTAGAAAGTGAACTTGGAAAAAGAATACGGCAGGCGGCAAAAAAAGGAAAACTGTACCGGGAACAGCCATTTGTGTTCAGCGTTCCGGCAAAAGAGGTAAATCCGGAAACGGAGTCAGAAGAAGAAATTCTGATACAGGGAATTGTTGATGCGTATTTTGAAGAAACAGATGCTCTGGTTATTGTAGATTATAAGACAGACCGGGCAGAGGCGGCAATAGAGCTTGTAAATAAATATCAGGAGCAGCTCCGATGGTATGAAAGAGCTTTGGAGCAGCTAACCGGGAAAAAGGTAAAAGAAAAGCTGATTTATTCTTTCACACTGCATACAGTGATTCCGTTGGATATGTAAAATAATTGTATAAAAACAGCCATATGGGAAATACTCCTGAAAAAGGAGTTGGTGGCATGGAAGAAAAAAAGAAAATCAGGCGGGAGGATATTCCGTATCTGGAAGAAAAAGAGCGCAGAAAATATGAAGTGGCAGAAGAACTGGGACTTCTGGACAAAGTGCTGGAAGAAGGCTGGCGCTCCTTATCTTCCAAAGAAACAGGCAGAATTGGAGGAATCATATCCAAGAAGAATAAATAGTCCTCAAAGAATGAGAAAGTTACCATAATGTTAACTAATATAAAAAAATATGAATATTTTGTGAGTTCTGTTGAAAAAGCAAATGCCTTTTGTTATAATCGCATGGCTTAGTAAAGAATGAACAGGTGACGCTATGGACACGAAAATGAATGTGTTGGGGATTGAAGTCAATAATTGTACTGCGAAAGAAGCAATGGAAACCATTGCTGGGTATATGCAGGAAGAGCCCATTAGTCTTGTGGAAGTGGTTACGGCAGACTCTGTAATGCGTATGTCACAGCGTGATACGGGGCGGGAGAGACTGGAACAGATGGATTTGATTGTGCCGGGAGATAAGGCAATTTTGGAAGCTATGGAAGTTGATGACAAGAAGAAGCTTCAGGAAGCTGAAAAACATACATTTATCAAACTGCTGATGAGTTATTTGCACAGGAATAATACCAAGGTATTTTTGCTGGCAGATACAGAAGAAGATATGGATGAACTGAAGTCCCGACTGGAAAACCGATATAAGAGTATCGAAGTTGTGGGTACCGCATTGGTTACTGAGCAGAGTGATACGTATGATATGATTATCAATCAGGTCAATGGGGTGGAAGCTCAGTGTATTATTGCTAATGTTTCGTCGGAGAGTCAGGAAAGCTTTATCTGTAAGTGCAGGAATGCCTTGAATGTACGGCTGTGGATTGGAATCAGCAGAACGGCAGTTATGCTGGGAGAAAAAGAAAAGTTCATGGGACGTGTATTCCTGTTTGCAGGAAGTAAGATCCTGAAAAGAAAGGTTATAAAAGAAAAAAAGAAGCGAAATGCATAAAAAGATGCAATTTGCTCTTTTTTTTTTTGGTTATTTGTATTAAAGTATAACTTAGGTATATATGCAATTAGTCAGATTAAACATGGAAACATTGTGGAAACTGTATAATAATGGAGGGAATAGCATGATATCGAATCAGATACTACAAAACACGCTGGATGGACTGAAAACTATTACTAGAATAGATTTGAGTGTTGTGGATATGGAAGGAAAAACATTGGCGACAACTTTTTCCCAGCCGCGTGATTGTGTAAAGGAAGTAAAGGCATTTGTGGAATCGCCGGCGGAAAGTCAGGTGATTCAGAATTTCCAGTTTTTCAAAGTATACGACGAACAACAGTTGGAGTATGTTCTGATTGCAAATGGTGAAAACGATGATGTGTATATGGTTGGCAAGATGGCTGTGTTTCAGATTCAGAGTCTCTTAGTGGCCTATAAAGAGCGGTTTGACAAGGATAATTTTATCAAAAATCTGTTGCTGGACAATCTTTTATTGATTGATATTTACAATAGAGCCAAAAAATTACATATTGACACAGAAGTGAAACGTGTTATCTTTATAGTTGAGACTTCTCATGAGCGGGATGTGGCTGCCCTTGATAGATTAAGGGGACTGCTCGGCAGTAAAACCAAGGATTTTATAACTGCGGTGGATGAGAAGAATATTATTGTTGTAAAGGAACTTGAGGTGGGAGACGGTTATTCGGAGGTTGACCAGACAGCAACAGATATCCTGGAGCTTTTGAAAGCGGAAAACTCAGAGGAGAATGTGCGGGTTGCTTACGGAACTATTGTGAATGATATAAAAGAAGTCTCCAAGTCATATAAGGAAGCCAAGCTGGCGCTGGACGTAGGAAAGATATTCTCGGAAGAAGAGGAAATTGTGGCGTACAATACACTTGGAATCGGCAGATTAATCTATCAGCTTCCGATTCCACTTTGCAAGATGTTCATTAAGGAAATATTTGCAGAACGTTCGCCGGATGAATTTGATGAGGAAACATTGGTTACTATTAATAAGTTTTTCGAGAACAGTCTGAACGTATCAGAAACTTCAAGGCAGCTTTATATTCATAGAAATACTTTGGTATATCGTCTGGATAAGCTGCAGAAGAGTACCGGACTGGACCTTCGCACATTTGAGGATGCCATTACATTTAAGATTGCGTTGATGGTTGTCAAGTATATGAAGTATATGGAGACACAGGAGTATTAATAATCAGGAGGAGCATATGATAGAATTAAAGGACGTTACGAAAGAATATTCCAAGGGAATTTCTGCTTTGAACGGCATTAATTTAAAGATTGAACAAGGGGAATTTGTTTTCATTGTTGGAGACAGTGGGTCCGGGAAATCCACATTAATTAAACTGTTATTGAAGGAAATCGATCCTACATCGGGAACGATTATTGTCAACGGACAGAATCTGGGAAGGCTGAAACACCGCCATATTCCACAGTACCGTCGTAGTATTGGGGTGGTGTTCCAGGATTTCCGTCTTTTGCGAGACCGGAATATTTATGAAAATATTGCATTTGCACAGAGAGTGACAGAAAAGTCTACCCGTGTAATCAAGAAGAAGGTACCGGCAGCATTGTCGCTGGTGGGACTTGCACAGAAGTATAAAGCATATCCAAAGGAGCTTTCCGGTGGAGAACAGCAGAGAGTAGCTATTGCCAGAGCAGTGGTAAATGAACCTGCAATTCTGCTCTGCGATGAGCCGACTGGTAACCTTGACCCGACAAATTCATGGGAGATTATGAAACTTCTGGAAGAGGCTAATGAACGTGGGACAACAGTTCTGGTCGTAACACATAACCAGGAAATCGTAAATGAAATGCAGAAACGTGTAATTACAATGAAAAAGGGAGTTATTGTAAGCGACGAACGAAAAGGTGGGTATAAATAATGAGAATAAGTACAGTAGGATATTCGGTAAAGCAAGGGGTAAAGAATATCGGCAGAAATAAGATGTTTTCCCTGGCCTCAATTGCGACTATGTCAGCATGTATTTTCGTGTTTGGACTGTTCTTTGCAATTATTATGAATTTTCAGCACATTGTGCATAAAGCAGAGGAAAGTGTAGCAATTACCGTATTTTTTGATGAAGAAGCAACAGAGAGTCAGAAAGATAAAATTGGTGAAAAATTAAAAGAACAGGCCGGAGTCCGGGAAGTAAAGTATGTTTCGGCAGAGAAAGCCTGGGACTCCTTCCAGAAGGAATATTTCGGGGAAAATGCAAGCGAAGCAGCAGAAGGCTTTAAGGATGATAATCCGCTTGCAAATTCTGATAACTATGAAGTATATCTGGATGATGTGTCTGTACAGTCTGATCTGGTAACCTATGCAGAATCACTTCCGGGTGTGCAGAAGGTTAAGAAGTCAGAAGTAGTGGCAAATACGTTGACCAGTGTCAACCGTCTTGTATGGTATGCATCTGTTGTTTTAATCGGCATTTTGCTTGCGATTTCTGTATTCCTCATCAGCAATACAGTAACCATGGGTATTGCAGTTCGTAGAGAAGAGATTGCGATTATGAAATACATTGGTGCAAAGGACAGTTTCGTCCGTATGCCATTTATTATTGAAGGTGTTACTATTGGATTTATTGGAGCTGTTATTCCTTTGGCTGTTTTCTATTTCGTATATAATAAGGCGATTGATTATATCTTGTCTAGATTCTCCTTATTACGGAACATTCTGGATTTCCTCCCGGTTACAGAAGTATATCATACCCTTCTACCGGCAGGACTTCTTCTCGGAATTGGCATTGGATTATTAGGAAGCGTATTTACAATCAGAAAACATCTGAGAGTGTAATAAGAGGGCAGTGTTACAGAAACAAGGGGACAAATATGAAAAAAAGAAACAAGTTAGTGAGTCTTTTGCTGGCTGGTGTGTTATGTTTCTCATCTATTGCTACAGTACATGCGGATGATTTGTCGGATGCGAAGCAGGAACAGCAGGAATTGGAAGAACAGAAGAAAGCCGCAGAGGATGAAAAACAGCAACTGGTAAGCCGTCTGGAGTCGATTACATCAGAAGTGGAAGATACGGAAACGCAACTGGAGGCAAAGGAGCTGGAAATCAGTGAGACGCAAGATAAGCTGGATTTGGCGAAGATTAATGAGTCTGAACAGTATGCAAGCATGAAAATCCGTATTAAATATATGTATGAGAACGGAGATTCTCAGGTGATTCAGATACTCTTTGAGGCGAAATCCATCGGAGATTTTCTGAATAAGGCTGAATACATACAACAGGTGACTGATTACGACAGACAGAAGCTGGAAGAGTTCCAGGAAACTGTAAAAGAAATTGAGGATACTGAGGCAAAGCTGAAAGAAGAAGAGACAGAGCTGACAGCACTCAGGGATGATTTGATCAATAAAAAGGATGAAGTGGAGAATCTGGTGGCTGAGATTACAGAAAAGGTGTCGGATTTGGATAGTCAGCTTAGTGAGAGTACCAAGAAGGTCAATGAACTGATTGCAGCGGCAGAAGCGAGAAAGAAACAGCAACAGGCAGCAGCGAGTACAGGTACGGCAGGTCCATCCCAGATTATCGGGAATGGCGTGTTGGCATGGCCGACTACCAGTACCAGAGTAACCAGTACTTATGGCTGGAGAACCGCTCCGGTTGCGGGAGCCACATCACTTCATGATGCCATTGACATCGGGGCACCTATTGGAAGCCCGGTTTATGCAGCGGCAGCAGGTACTGTAATTACAGCGAAGACGGGATACAACGGTGGACGTGGTAATTATGTGATGATTGATCATGGCAATGGTCTGGTCACCCGTTATCAGCATCTGAACAGTTTCTATGTATCGGTAGGGCAGACTGTAAGCAAAGGTCAGAATATTGCAGAAGTTGGAAATACAGGTGCAAGCTCTGGCCCACATCTAGACTTTGCAATCTATGTAAATGGAAAGACAGTAGATCCACTGACATATTATTAGAATGACATAAGAAGGATCATGGCAGAATAGAATTTATTTGTGAAGGCAGGGTATATGGAAGAGAATAAGAACACAAATCATTTTTGGAAAGGGGCGCTTTGTGGCGCCCTTGCTATGTTTGCAGTAGTTTCGATTATCTGGGGAGCAGGAAAGGTATCCGGTGCTCTTGTAAAAAATAAAATGAACACTGCAACAGAGGAAGAGACAACCAGTGAAATAGATGAAGATGAAACCAGTGAAAAGCTGGAATATTTGCAGCAGCTTGTGAACGAATATTATCTTTATTCTGATGAAATAGATGGCAGTACTTTACAGGAAGGAATTTATTCCGGCTATATTAATGCGCTCGGAGACCCATACTCCGTGTATTATGATAAAGAAGAGACAAAGGCTCTGTTTGAGTCTACATCCGGTGAGTATTCTGGAATCGGAGTGGTGTTTTCACAGAACGCTAATACAAAAATTAGTACAGCAGTTCAGGTTTACCCGGACAGTCCGGCAGAAAAGGCCGGAGTAAAAGCCGGTGATATTTTATATAAAGTTGACGGGGAAGATGTGACAGCAGAAGACTTGTCGGAAGTGGTTGCAAGAATCCGTGGGGAAGAGGGAACCATTGTAACTCTTACCGTTCTCAGAGGCGAGAATCACGAAGAAGTCACATTAGATATTACAAGAGGTGTTGTGCAGGTTCAGACGGTTACATACACCATGAAGGAGAACCAGATTGGATATATCCGTATTACAGAGTTTGATAAAGTTACTTATGAGCAGTTTGAAAATGCGCTCAATGAGTTGACTCAGCAGGGAATGGAAGGATTAGTTGTAGATCTTCGTGCCAATCCGGGGGGGAATCTGGATACTGTTTCCCAAATCCTGGATTTGCTGCTTCCAAAAGGAACGATTGTTTATACGGAAGATAAAAACGGTAAGCGTCAGGAATGGACCTCTGACGAGGAACATCAGTTTACGCAACCACTGGCAGTGCTTGTAGATGGCAACAGTGCAAGTGCATCTGAAATCTTTGCAGGAGCAGTCCAGGACTATGGAATCGGAACTCTTGTAGGTACCACAACCTTTGGAAAAGGGATTGTACAGCAGCTCATTCAGTTACCGGATGATACCTGTGTGAAACTGACGATTTCCGAATATTTTACTCCGAACGGAAGAAACATTCACAAGAAAGGAATTGATCCTGACGTAGAAGTGGAATATGTATCAGATGAGGAAAATCCAGACGCAGATAATCAGCTTGATGCTGCACTGGAAGAAGTACAGAAACAATTAAGCAAGTAAAGTGGAGAAGGAATGTCAAAAATGGCATTCCTTTTTTTGAACCTGTATGATAGAATGAATGGTGTATACATATTCGTGCCATGTGCGGGATGCATACATAATAAAGTCGGACAAATTAGGAGGCGAAAGTATGAGTTTGCTGATTAAGAACGGGCATGTGATCGACCCGGAGATTAAGCTGGATATGGTAAGGGATGTACTGATTCAGGACGACAGGATTGTGAGAGTGGATGAGAATATCTCGGATGCAGCAGATGAAGTGATTGATGCAAACGGAATGTACGTGATGCCTGGATTTATAGATTTACATGTACACTTAAGAGATCCGGGACTGACTTACAAGGAGACGTTGGCAACCGGAGGCGCGGCAGCGGCAAGAGGTGGTGTTACAACCATTTGTGCTATGCCGAATACGAAACCGGTCATTGATACCAGGGAACTGGTAGAAGAAGTGCATGAGAGAGCAAAAAAGGAATCTCCTGTTCATGTGATTCAGATTGGTGCAATCACAAAAGAACAGAAGGGAGAAGAGCTTGCTGATATTAAAGGAATGGGTGAGGCAGGATGCCATGCAATAAGCGAGGATGGAAAATCGGTAATGAATGCATCCCTGTACCGCAAGGCTATGAAGATTGCAAAAGAAAATGGAATTTCGATATTTGCACACTGTGAAGATATTACGATGGTAGAAGGCGGTGTGATGAATGCGGATGCCAAGGCAGAGGAGCTTGGATTAAAAGGAATCACCAATGCTGTGGAAGATGTGATTGTGGCAAGAGATATCCTGCTTGCTAAAGAAACCGGGGTAAGACTTCATTTATGTCATTGCTCCACAAAGGACAGTGTGGAGATGATTCGCCTGGCAAAGGAAGAAGGACTTCCGGTTACCGGAGAAGTGTGTCCGCATCATTTTACACTCTGTACAGATGATATTAAGGAAGATGATGGAAATTATAAGATGAATCCGCCACTTCGCAGCAGGAAGGATGTAGAGGCATTAAAGGCGGGACTTGCATCAGATATTATGGATGTGATTTCCACAGATCATGCGCCACATTCGGAGGAAGAGAAGAATCAGCCAATGGAAAAGGCGCCATTTGGAATTGTGGGACTTGAGACCAGTGCGGCGCTGACTTACACGGAGCTTGTGAAACCTGGAATTATTTCTATGATGCAAATGGCAGAAAAGATGAGTTACAACCCTGCACAGATTCTGGGACTTACAGAGAAAGGTTCGGTATCTGAAGGGAAGATTGCAGATTTGGTTATTTTTGATGCAGAGAAGGAATATCGGATTGATACGGCATCCTTTGCATCTAAGGGAAAGAATACTCCATTTCAGGGATACCCGGTCAGTGGTGAAGTGGCATGCACGATTGTGGATGGAAAGGTAGTCTATCATAGATAGCCGGAGAATTTTGCTCCGGCATCATACAATAATAAAAACAGAAAACGATGGCAGAAACAGGGAGGAAGAAAGATGATTAACAAATTAGTGGCCAACATCAGAAAAACAGGAGCTCCAATCGTAGTAGGACTGGATCCAATGCTGAATTATGTGCCAGAACATATCCAGCAGAAAGCATTTGCGGAATATGGGGAGACCTTAGAGGGAGCAGCTGAAGCAATCTGGCAGTTTAACAAAGAAATCGTGGACAAGACCTATGATCTGATTCCGGCGGTAAAACCACAGATTGCTATGTATGAACAGTTTGGAATCCCTGGACTTCAGGCATTTAAGAAGACCGTTGACTACTGCAAATCCAAAGGTCTGGTAGTAATCGGAGACATCAAGCGTGGTGATATTGGCTCTACATCATCTGCTTACGCAGTGGGACATGTGGGAAAAGTCCAGGTCGGAAGTAAGACTTATGCACCGTTTGATGAAGATTTTGTTACAGTAAACCCATATTTGGGATCAGATGGTGTGAATCCATTTATCAAGGTATGCCAGGAAGAAAAGAAAGGAATGTTTATTCTGGTTAAGACATCGAATCCTTCCAGCGGAGAATTTCAGGATCGCCTCATAGATGGTCGACCATTGTATGAACTGGTCGGTGAAAAAGTAGCAGAATGGGGAGAACAGCACATGGGTGATGAATATAGCTATGTTGGTGCTGTTGTTGGGGCAACTTATCCGGAAATGGGAAAAGTACTTCGTAAGATTATGCCGAAATCTTATATTTTAGTACCAGGTTATGGCGCTCAAGGTGGAAAAGGGAAAGACCTTGTTCATTTCTTTAATGAGGATGGATTGGGTGCAATCGTAAATTCTTCCCGTGGAATTATTGCTGCCTATAAGCAGGAAGCTTATGCACAGTTTGGAGCAGAGAACTTTGGCGATGCTTCCCGCGCGGCTGTAGAGGCAATGATAAAAGACATTCGCGAAAGTCTGGAACAGCGTTAATACAGAAACAATTATTTGGCGTAAAATATAAAAGAAAGTATAGAGAAAAAGAAAATGGCAGAACGTAAAAAAGAGATGACAACCATCATTTCACAAGAAAAAATAGCAGAAGATATTTTCAGCATGTGGATTCAGACGGAAGCAGCAAAGACTGCAAAGCCGGGACAGTTCTTATCCATGTATACAAACGATGGAAGCAAGCTGCTTCCGAGACCAATCAGTATCTGTGAGATTGATAGAGAAAAAGAGGCTCTTCGGGTTGTATACCGTGTGACGGGTGAGGGAACAGGAACAGAACAGTTTTCTAAAATGAAGGCGGGAGATACTCTGCCGGTAATCGGACCTTTGGGAAATGGATTCCCGCTTGAAAAGGCAGAGGGAAAGACTGCTTTTCTTATGGGAGGCGGAATCGGAGTACCGCCGATTCTGGAGCTTGCCAAAGAGCTATCCTGCGATAAGAAAATTATTATCGGATACCGCAATGCAGAGAATTTCCTGAAAGAAGAGTTTGAAGCCAATGGACAGGTATTTATTTCTACAGAAGACGGCAGTGTGGGAACAAAAGGAAATGTAATGGATGCCATCCGTGAAAACAAGTTACAGGCAGATATTATTTATGCCTGTGGTCCGACTCCGATGCTTCGTGCGATTAAACAGTATGCAGAGGAAAGAGGAATCGAATGCTATCTGTCTCTGGAAGAAAGAATGGCATGTGGAATCGGAGCCTGCCTTGGCTGTGTGTGCAAGACAAAGGAAAAAGACCACCACAGCAATGTGCATAACAAGCGTATTTGCAAGGATGGCCCGGTGTTCTTGTCAACGGAGGTGGAAATCTAATGAGCGTGAATATGAAAGTTAATATAGCCGGTGTGGAATGGAATAATCCAGTGACTGTTGCATCAGGAACCTTTGGGTCAGGAATTGAATTTGAAGAATTTGTAGATTTGAATAAACTGGGAGCAGTGACAACCAAGGGGGTTGCCAATGTGCCCTGGACAGGAAATCCTACTCCACGAGTTGCAGAGACCTATGGTGGAATGATGAACGCAGTCGGACTTCAGAATCCGGGAATTGATTTATTCTGTGAGAGAGATATTCCATTTTTGAAGAAGTATGATACAAAAATAATTGTGAATGTATGTGGCCGTTCCAAAGAGGATTACTGTGAAGTAGTAGAACGACTGGCAAATGAGCCGGTGGATATGCTGGAAATCAATATTTCCTGCCCAAATGTTAAGGAAGGCGGAATTGCTTTCGGTCAGAATGCGAAAGCAGCGGAGGATATTACCAAAGCTGTGAAGCAATATGCAAAGCAGCCCGTTATTATGAAGTTGAGCCCAAATGTAACTGATATTACAGAAATGGCGAAAGCAGTAGAGGCAGGAGGCGCAGATGCGGTTTCCCTGATTAATACTTTAACCGGCATGAAGATTGATGTAAACCGCAGAAAGTTTGTACTTGCCAATAAGACAGGCGGTGTATCAGGTCCTGCTATTCATCCTATTGCAGTGCGAATGGTATATCAGACTGCAAATACAGTGAAGATTCCAATCATTGGTATGGGTGGAATTGCAAGTGCAGAGGATGCCATTGAAATGATTCTTGCGGGAGCAAGTGCAGTATCTGTAGGCACTGCCAACTTCTACAATCCGGGTGTGACTATGGAAATCGTAGATGGAATTGAAAAATATATGGAAAAATATGGATTTGAAAATCTGACGGATATGATCGGAATTGTGAAATAGCGAAGGAGATAAGAGAGATGGAACAGTATAAAAAAGAGTTTATTGAGTTCATGGTCGAAAGTGATGTTCTTAAATTTGGAGAATTTACATTAAAAAGCGGAAGAAAGTCCCCATTCTTTATGAATGCAGGTGCTTATGTAACCGGTTCCCAGCTTAAGAGACTGGGACAGTACTATGCGAAGGCAATTCACGATACTTACGGAGATGATTTCGATGTACTGTTTGGACCAGCTTATAAGGGGATTCCACTTGGAGTTGTAACTGCAATCGCATACAGCGATTTGTACGGAAAAGAGATTCGTTACTGCTCAGACCGTAAGGAAGAAAAAGACCACGGAGCAGATAAGGGAAGCTTCCTTGGAAGTAAGCTGCAGGATGGAGACCGTGTGATTATGATTGAGGATGTAACTACATCCGGAAAATCGATGGAAGAAACTGTTCCAAAGGTAAAAGGGGCAGCAGATGTTACGATTGTAGGTCTTATGGTATCTTTAAATCGTATGGAAGTTGGAAAAGGCGGTGTAAAATGTGCCTTAGATGAAGTGAAGGATTTATACGGATTTCCGACAGCAGCTATTGTATCTATGGACGAAGTTGTAGAGTGCTTGTATAACAAAGAATGTCAGGGTAAAGTTGTGATTGATGATACAATAAAAGCAGCAATTGACGCATATTATGAACAGTACGGTGCGAAATAAGGAGATGTGTGCATGACGGAAAAAGTATACAAGACAATGAGAGGTGTCGGTGTTGCCAATATTGTAATTGGAGTGATCAGTATTGTGACCGGAGTGACATCTGGTGTAATTCTTCTGGTTAACGGGGGAAGACTATTAAAGGCAAAAAAGAAATTGACATTTTAGAAGGGGTCTTTTGAGTGAAAGCAAAAAACAGAAAGCGAATGAGGACGCTTGGTAAGATTTTGTTCGTATTATACATTGCTTTCTTACTGTATTTTTTGATATTTTCTGACTGGTATGGACGGACCGGAGGTATGAGCGAATATCACTATAATCTGGTTCTGTTCAAAGAGATTCAAAGATTCTGGAATCACAGGGATATGTTAGGATGGGTTGCATATGCCAATTTATTTGGCAATGTACTCATCTTCATTCCCTTTGGGTTTTTCATGCCCATGGCCAGCAGATATAGAAATTTCTTTCTGACGTTTGTATATAGTTTTGGACTGAGTCTTCTGGTGGAGATATTTCAGTTGATCACGAAGGTGGGAAGCTTTGATGTAGATGATATTTTCCTCAACACTTGTGGAGGAATTCTTGGATTTATTGCTTTCGTGATCTGTAATACAATAAGGAGATGGTACGATGATAATAGGGCGAGAAAAAGAGCAAGCGCGAGAAAGGGAAAGAGATAGAGAACGAAAAAAAAGAGGGAATCGAAAATATGGGCAGGCAAAGTTCAGACATTCGAAGAGGGGAATATATTCCTTATTGATAGCTGTTTTAAATGTTATTATCTTTGGAGTCTTAATTTTGACTGCATTTTTACATAAAGGACAATCGGCTGCAATTATAGGAAGTTTTGGATTATTTACGATTATACTGACTGTAATCGGACTGATTGTGGGGACAAAAGGGTTCCGTGAAAGGGACAAAAATTATGTAACCTGTAAATTTGGCGTAGGGGTCAACAGTGTTGTACTGCTGGCCTTAGTTGGACTTTTTATAAGGGGGATTGTATAGTGGAAGAACGATATTATTTAACCTTGGAAAGGATTATGCAGATGAAAGAGGAAGAAACGGTTGCAGAACCTTACCGGGGATATTTTCGTCAAGTGGCTGATTTTCTGCTTCGCATTCACGATGTGAAGGACAGTTATCACACCAGAGCCAGACATGACATGACAGAAGAGAAACTTGCTGAAGAAATGGCAGGACTTTATGAAGATGTGAAACCGGAGAATTATGAGACTTCTTATGCAAATCCTGCATACTGTCAGGCGGTACTTGGAGAAGAACTTGGAGCCTTTTTGAGTGCGTTATATGCAGAACTCCGTGGAGATATCGGTTATGTGTATGAAGAAAAAGAAGAATATCTGGTGATTGGAAATGAACTCTTTATTGAAATTTATAATCAGTTTGAAGCAGAAGAAGTTCCTACACTGGAGAGTCTGAAAGAGATCTTTTACTGGTATGCAAGTGATTATTGTGATGTATTTGTGGCAGACCGAGTAAAAGAACAGATTCTTCCATCAGAAAATAACTTTTTTGTAAATAAAATTATGGAAAGTGATTTATCTGATTTGCGTTATTTATATCGTTTTGGCGAGTATGTGGGTGAGAACGAGAAGAAGACGGCTGCTTACTTAAATACTTTGCCGGAAGAAACGATTGCAAAGATGGCAGACACTTACACAGAGGGTTTCCGTCAGGGCTTTGTAATCACGGGAAAAGATTTAAGCAAGAAATCAGTGGTCCATATTGAATATTCTCTGGGCTTTGAAAGAGTGATCAGAAGAGCAATTCGTAATTTTGAAGAAATGGGACTGCATACGATTATTTTCCGTTCTCCGGCAAGCGTGATTGTGAAAAGCCGCTATGGCAAGCGAGGATTTGTAGGCGGAAATGTAAACAAGCAGTATGATTACGACCATAAGGATGATATTGCACTGATTCTGGACAAGCAGTTTGTGGAGCGAAAGTTAGAAGTGATGCGGACTGCTTATGAGCAGAATAAAGACATGGCGGTAAAGCTTGCTGGTCCTGCAGTTATGGAGGTCTTTGGAGAAATACCATTTTCGCCGGCGGTAAAACCGGAAGCACTGCGGCTTACCAAGAATCAGGAAGAACTGATGCTGACGCTTCTTTCCAAGGCAAGTCAGATGACGAATTACTATATTCATGGAGAAGAACGCAGCTTTACGATTATTGCATGGCCGGTGCCGGAAATCGGAGAAAAGTACGAAGAGATTTTTCAGGAAGTGATTCGGATTAATACCCTGGATGCCAAGGTATATGAGAAGGTGCAGCAGACCATCATTGATGCACTGGACAAGGGAGATTGTGTGCATATCCTTGGTACAAATGGAAATAAGACGGATTTGAAGGTAAAGCTCTTGGAACTTAAGAATCCAGAGAAAGAAACTATTTTTGAAAACTGTGTGGCAGATGTGAATATTCCGGTTGGAGAGGTATTTACATCCCCGGTGCTGGAAGGGACAGATGGGGTACTGTTTGTGAGCAAAGTATATTTGCAGGAACTGCAGTATCAGAATCTGGAAATATATTTTAAAGATGGGAAGACCACAGAGTATACTTGTACGAACTTTGAAAAAGAAGAGGATAACAAGCGATTTATAAAAGAGAATCTTCTTCATAATCATGCATTTCTTCCTATGGGAGAATTTGCTATTGGAACCAACACTACAGCATACGTGGCTACAGCCAAGTATCAGATTGCAGATAAGATGCCGATTCTGATTGCAGAGAAAATGGGACCACATTTTGCTGTGGGAGATACCTGTTATAGCTGGGAGGAGGATGTGGTAGCTTATAATCCGGATGGAAAACAGATTGTGGCACGTGAGAACAGCATCAGTGCCTGCCGTAAGGAAAATCCGGAGAAAGCATATTTCCAGTGCCATACAGATATTACTATTCCATATGAGGAATTGGGATGTATCAGCGTTCACACCAAAGCAGGAGAAGAAATTAAGATTATTGAGAATGGTCGTTTTGTACTTCCGGGTACGGAAATTTTAAACGAACCATTGGATGAATAGATTGGGATATGAGAGATTTCTCTATTTCTGTTGACATTGGGAAATAGTATTAGTAAAATAACTTATAAATAGATGGCTATTTATTATAATACTTATAAATGACGATAAGCGAACAAGAAAGGAAGAAGTTTATGCCAAAAGTAGGAATCGTAATGGGCAGTGACTCAGATTTGAAAGTGATGAGTAAGGCAGCTGCCATGTTGGAAAAGTTTGGAATCGACTATGAAATGACAATTATTTCTGCACATCGTGAGCCGGATGTATTTTTTGAGTATGCAAAGGGTGCAGAGGAAAAGGGCTATAAGATTATTATTGCAGGAGCCGGTATGGCAGCACATCTTCCGGGAATGTGTGCGGCAATTTTCCCTATGCCGGTTATTGGAGTACCGATGTCAGGCAAGAATTTGGATGGAATGGATGCTCTTTATTCTATTGTACAGATGCCATCCGGAATTCCGGTTGCCACAGTTGCCATTGATGGTGGCGCAAATGCAGGAATTCTTGCTGCACGGATGCTTGCTATGTCAGACCCTGAATTATTAGAACGGCTGAAATCATATACAACAGAGATGAAAGAAACCGTTCAGAAAAAAGCAGAAAAGCTGGATAACCTTGGTTATAAAGCATATATGGACCAGATGTAGAAAAAGAAAACAAGTGAACAGTTGCGGGCAATACATGTCAGCGAACATACCAGGAGGAATAGGAAAATGTTGGATTACAAGACAGCCGGTGTAGATATTGAGGCAGGATACAAATCAGTAGAGCTTATGAAGAAGCATGTGAAAGAGACAATGAGACCGGAGGTATTAGGTGGACTTGGCGGTTTTGCAGGTGCATTTGACATGAGCGGAATCAAGAATATGGAAGAGCCTGTACTTCTTTCAGGAACAGATGGATGTGGAACAAAGGTAAAGCTTGCATTTGTAATGGATAAGCATGATACCATCGGAATTGATGCAGTAGCCATGTGTGTCAATGATATTGCATGTGCAGGAGGAGAACCGTTATTCTTCTTGGATTATATTGCCTGCGGTAAGAATTACCCAGAAAAGATTGCCACAATTGTAAGTGGAGTCGCAGAAGGATGCAAGCAGTCCGGTTGTGCGCTGGTTGGTGGTGAGACAGCAGAACATCCGGGACTGATGCCGGAGAATGATTATGACCTTGCCGGATTTGCAGTAGGTGTAGTGGATAAGAAAGACATTATTGATGGCTCATCTATCAAACCGGGTGATGTCCTTGTAGCGATGCCGTCTACAGGAGTTCACAGCAATGGATTCTCGCTGGTTCGTAAAGTGTTTGATATTACAGAGGAATCTTTGAATACATATTATGAGGAATTAGGAAAAACTCTGGGAGAAGCCTTGATTGCTCCTACAAGAATTTATGTAAAGGCTTTGAAGAATGTAAAAGAAGCCGGTGTGAGAGTGAAAGGCTGCAGTCATATTACCGGAGGTGGCTTCTATGAAAATATTCCTAGAATGCTTCCAGAAGGAATTCGTGCAGTGGTAAAGAAAGAAAGCTACGAAGTTCCTGCTATTTTCAACCTGATCGCAAAGACAGGAAATATTGCAGAAGAAATGATGTACAATACCTTCAACATGGGAATTGGCATGATTGTTGCTGTAGATGAAAAAGATGTAGATGCTACGATTCACGCGATGAAAGAAGCAGGAGATGAAGCTTTTGTAGTCGGATACGTAGAAGCAGGAGAAAAAGGAGTTACCTTATGCTAAGAGTTGCAGTTCTGGTATCCGGTGGTGGAACCAATCTTCAGGCAATTATTGATGCCATAGAAAGCGGGAAGATTACAAATACAGAGTTAGTAGGTGTGATTAGCAATAATAAGAATGCGTATGCGCTGGAGAGAGCGAAGAAACATGGCATTCCGGCAGAGTGCATTTCACCAAAGAATTTTGAAACAAGAGCAGAGTTTAACAGAGTCCTTCTGGAGAAGTTAAATGAGCTTCAGGTAGATTTGGTAGTGCTTGCAGGATTTCTGGTAGTGATTCCAGAAGAAATGATACGTGTGTACCGGAATCGGATCATCAATATTCATCCATCCCTGATTCCGGCATTTTGCGGAACCGGTTATTATGGTCTGAAGGTGCACGAAGCAGCGCTGGCACGTGGTGTTAAGATTGTAGGTGCTACCGTTCATTTTGTAGATGAGGGCACAGACACAGGCCCAATTATTCTACAAAAGGCAGTGGAAGTAGAAGAAGAAGATACACCAAAGATACTTCAGCAGAGAGTGATGGAACAGGCGGAGTGGGAAATACTGCCACAGGCCATTGATTTGATTGCAAATGGAAAGGTAAAAGTAACAGAAGGAAGAGTTTCTATCAAAAAATAAAGAGATAAGCAAAATAAGGAGGTTCCTATGAAAGTATTGATTGTGGGAAGCGGTGGAAGAGAGCATGCTATTGCACAGAGCGTCGCTAAAAGCAGTAAAGTGACAAAGATTTACTGCGCACCGGGAAATGCAGGAATTGCTGAACTGGCAGAATGTGTTCCAATCGGGGCAATGGAATTTGATGCGCTGGTTGATTTCGCAAAGGAAAAGGAAATTGACCTTGTAGTAGTAGGAATGGATGACCCGCTTGTAGGTGGACTGATTGATGTGTTTGAAAATGTGGGAATCCGCGCATTTGGACCGAGAAGAGATGCAGCGATTCTGGAAGGAAGCAAGGCATTTTCGAAGAATCTGATGAAGAAATATGGAATTCCGACAGCAGCATATGAGAATTTCACCAAGCCGGAGGAGGCACTCGTTTACCTTGCTAATGCCAAGTATCCAATTGTATTAAAGGCAGATGGGCTGGCACTTGGAAAAGGTGTGCTTATCTGTAATAGCTTTGAAGAGGCACAGGCAGGTGTCAAAGAAATTATGCTGGACAAGAAGTTTGGCGCTTCCGGAAACACTATGGTGGTAGAAGAGTTCATGACAGGTCGTGAGGTGTCTGTGCTGTCCTTTGTAGACGGAAAGACGATTAAGACCATGACAAGTGCACAGGACCACAAGCGCGCTAAGGATGGAGATGAGGGATTAAATACCGGTGGTATGGGAACGTTCTCTCCAAGTCCCTTCTACACAGAAGAAGTGGATGCGTTCTGCAAGGAATACATTTACCAGAAGACAGTAGATGCCATGAATGCAGAGGGCAGAGAATTCAAAGGAATTATTTTCTTTGGACTTATGCTTACACCGGAAGGTCCTAAGGTTCTGGAGTACAATGCAAGATTCGGTGATCCGGAAGCCCAGGTTGTACTTCCAAGAATGAAAAATGATCTGGTAGAAGTGATGGAAGCCTGCATTGACGGAAGACTGGATGAGCTGGAACTGGAATTTGAGGATAATGCAGCAGTCTGCGTTGTACTTGCATCAGATGGTTATCCCCTTGCTTACGAGAAGGGACTTCCAATCAGTGGTCTGGAAGAGTTCAAGAAACATGATGGATATTATTGTTTCCACGCCGGAACCAAGCTGGTGGATGGCCAGGTGGTTACAAACGGAGGTCGTGTTCTTGGAGTGACTGCCAAAGGCGCTACACTGACAGAAGCACGGGCAAATGCCTACAAAGCAACAGAGTGGGTTTCCTTTGCAAATAAATATATGAGACATGATATTGGAAAG
Source organism: uncultured bacterium (assembly GCA_905216215.1). Taxonomy (GTDB): domain Bacteria; phylum Bacillota; class Clostridia; order Lachnospirales; family Lachnospiraceae; genus Allocoprococcus. Next base: position 29,884 of record CAJMSZ010000018.1, read on the forward strand.
GCCATTGACGAGGCTTAAGAGAATCTTAGGATTTCGAAAGACTTTTGAAAGATTTGGCGTTCGCCTTGACAAATTGGACGTTTACAACTATTATATTTCGTAGATTATGGTTATATCTAAAGGCTGGGAAAAAGAGGAGTATGTGTTTAGGGCTGGAAAGAGAGAACTGCTCACAGGCTGAGAAGCAGTTCACAGGAAACGGATGCAGAAGGTAGCTTTGGAGCCGGACATCTGAATGCAGTAGGATGTCACGGAGTCGTTCACGTTATCGGACGAAGGAGATATGAGGAGATTTTCTCATATAACAAAGGTGGTACCGCGTTACTATACGCCCTTTACATTTACTGTAAAGGGCGTTTACTTTTTGAGAGGAAATTGGAGGAGAACATGAGTAAGAATCTTGAAAAAACCTACAATCCAAAAGAGATTGAATCAAAGTTATATGAAAAATGGTGTGAGAAGAAATATTTTCATGCAGAGGTGGACAGAAGTAAGAAGCCATTTACTATTGTAATGCCACCTCCGAATATTACAGGAAAGCTGCATATGGGACATGCGCTGGATAATACCCTTCAGGATACCCTGATTCGTTACAAGAGAATGCAGGGATACAATGCACTTTGGATTCCAGGAACAGATCATGCGGCTATTTCTACTGAGGTTAAGGTAACCAATCAGTTAAAGGCAGAAGGAATTGATAAAAAAGAACTGGGGCGTGAGGGCTTCCTGAAAAGAACCTGGCAGTGGAAGGAAGAATATGGCGGAACCATTACTTCCCAGCTTAAGAAAATCGGAAGTTCCTGTGACTGGGACAGAGAGCGTTTTACCATGGATGAAGGATGCTCCAAGGCAGTCGAGGAAGTATTTATTAAATTATATGAAGAAGGATACATTTACAAAGGCTCCCGCATTATTAACTGGTGTCCAAAATGCAAGACTTCTTTATCCGATGCAGAAGTAGAGCATGAGGAACAGGCAGGACATTTCTGGCATATTAAGTACCCAATTGTTGGAACAGACCGTTTCCTGGAGATTGCTACGACCCGTCCGGAAACCATGCTTGGCGATACTGCAATCGCAGTTCATCCAGATGATGAAAGATATACAGACATTGTTGGTAAGAAAGTCTTATTACCATTGGTTGGAAGAGAGATTCCGATTGTGGCTGATGCTTATGTAGATAAAGAATTTGGAACAGGTGCGGTAAAAATTACACCGGCACATGACCCGAACGACTTTGAAGTTGGAAAACGTCATAATCTTCCGGAAATCAATATCATGAACGATGATGCAACCATCGTAGACGGATATGGAAAATATTCCGGAATGGAACGCTACGAAGCAAGAAAGGCAATTGTAGAGGATTTAAAAGAACAGGGATACTTAGTAAAAATCGAAGAACATTCTCATAATGTAGGAACTCATGACCGTTGCGGAACTACGGTAGAGCCCCTGATTAAGCAGCAGTGGTTTGTAAGAATGGAAGAACTTGCAAAACCAGCGATTAACGCTTTAAAGACAGGAGAACTGAAATTCGTTCCAGAGCGTTTTGATAAGATTTACCTGCACTGGCTGGAAAATATCAAGGACTGGTGCATTTCCCGTCAGATTTGGTGGGGACACAGAATCCCGGCCTATTATTGTGATGAATGTGGTGAGTTTGTAGTAGCAAGGGAAATGCCGGAAGTCTGCCCGCACTGTGGATGCAGGCATTTCACACAGGATGAGGACACATTGGATACATGGTTCAGTTCTGCACTCTGGCCATTCTCAACACTTGGCTGGCCGGACAAGACAGAGGATTTAGATTATTTCTATCCAACGAATGTACTGGTAACCGGATATGACATTATCTTCTTCTGGGTAATCCGTATGGTATTCTCCGGATATGCACACACAGGAAAGGCTCCGTTTAACACGGTTCTGATTCACGGACTGGTTCGTGACTCCCAGGGACGTAAAATGAGTAAATCCCTTGGAAATGGAATTGACCCACTGGAAATTATCGATGAGTATGGCGCAGATGCCCTTCGTATGACACTCCTTACCGGAAATGCACCTGGAAACGATATGCGTTTCTACAATGAGCGAGTAGAAGCAAGCCGTAACTTTGCAAATAAGGTATGGAATGCATCCAGATTTATCTTGATGAATATGGATGGAAAGACCATTACAGAACCAGAAGCAGCAGATTTCACCATGGCAGACAAATGGATTCTTTCCAAGGTGAATACACTGGCAAAAGACGTGACAGAAAACATGGACAATTTTGACCTTGGTATCGCGCTTCAGAAAGTATACGATTTTATCTGGGATGAATTCTGTGACTGGTATATTGAATTAGTAAAATATAGAATCTATCATGCAGAGGAAGATGCAAAGAGCGCCAATGCAGCCCTTTGGACATTAAAATCGGTTCTGGCAAATAGTCTTAAGATGTTACATCCATTTATGCCGTTTGTCACAGAAGAAATTTACAGTGCATTAGTACCGGAAGAAGAATCACTTATGATGTCAACCTGGCCGGTATATCAATCAGAGTGGAACTTTGCCGATGCAGAAAATGTGACAGACCACATGAAAGAAATTATCCGTGGTGTCAGAAATGCCCGTGCAGAAATGAATGTACCACCAAGCCGTAAGGCAAAAGTCTTTGTAGTATGTGAAAATGCAGACTTAAGAGAAGGATTTTGTGAACTGGCATCCTCAGCATGCCCACTGATGAGTGCTACGGAACTTGAGGTGCAGACTACAAAGGACGGAATAGCAGAAGATGCAGTTTCTATTGTAGTTCCAGATGCTACTGTTTATGTACCACTGGAAGAACTGATTGACTTTGAACAGGAAATAGAACGACTGACAAAAGAAGAAGCAAGACTGGAAAAGGAAATTGCCCGTTCCAATGGTATGTTAAACAATGAAAAATTTGTCAGCAAGGCGCCTCAGGCAAAGGTTGATGAAGAGAGAGCCAAGCTGGAAAAATATACACAGATGATGGCACAGGTTAAGGACAGACTTGCCAGTTTGAAAAGTAAGGAAGTATAAGGAAAATGAAAAAGCTGAATCTCAAGTTGGGGAAGGGGCCTTTTAAGAGGTTGTCGGAAAAAATGTCACCTTATTGTGACTGTCTGAATAAGATTTCCGTGCTCCTTGAAATGCTAGGCTCCATACTTATCAATTATGTTATTGAAGCATTCTCCAGACATTCTGTTGTTGCAGCGTGGAAATATCTGGTAAAGACACCGGAAGTGTTTTTCTACAATGCATTTATGATTTTTGTTACATTTACATTTGTACATCTGGTAAGAAGACGGGTATTTGCGCGAATCATGGTAAGTGCCCTGTGGCTTCTTATCGGAATCAGCAATGGTGTTATGCTGATGAAGAGGGTGACACCATTTAACGCACAGGACTTAAAGACCTTTAAAGAGGGATTGTCTCTGTTTACCAATTACTTCAGTGTGCCGGAACTGATTGTGATGGTGATTGGTGTATCTGCGTTTATCATCTGGTGTGTGCTTATGTTAAAGTATGGAGGAAAATATAAGGGAAAGATGAACAGGCTGGTATCTCTGGCCTGTGTCATCGCGAGCTGCGCAGCATATTCCTTTGTGACGAACTGGGCAATTGACCAGAGAGTCGTATCTACTTATTTTGGAAATATTGCTTTTGCGTATCAGGATTACGGACTGCCGTATTGTTTCTGCGCCAGTCTTTTCAATACTGGTATTTCTCAGCCGAATGGTTATACAGAGGAATCCATTGATGACCTTGGAAAGGGCAAGGATTTGACGGAAGTCAGTGAAGACGCAGAGGTTCTCCCTAATATTTTGTTCGTACAGTTGGAATCCTTCTTTGATACCAGTGAGTTTACGGATTTGCAGACTTCGGAAGACCCGCTTCCGAATTTAAGAAAAATGTTTCAGGAATATTCTTCCGGATATTTCAAGGTTCCATCCGTAGGAGCCGGAACAGCGAACACGGAGTTTGAAGTGCTTACCGGAATGAGCCTGAGATATTTCGGACCCGGAGAATACCCGTACAAAACGGTATTGAAAGATCGGGTTGCAGAAAGTGCGGCAACGGCACTTGCTTCTTTTGGGTATGGTACACATGCCATCCATAACAATGGCGGGAATTTCTACAGCCGTGCGAAGGTATTTAATAATATTGGATTTGACAGTTTTACAAGTAAAGAGTTCATGAATGTGCTTCAGCTTACGGAAAATGGCTGGGCAAAGGATGATATTCTGCTGACACATATCCAGGATGCTCTGGACAGCACAGAGCAGCAGGATTTCGTGTTTACCGTCAGCGTACAGGGACATGGAAATTATCCGGAAGAGAAACTGATTGAAAATCCACGGATTACGGCAAGCGGACTGGAATCGGAAGCGAAGACAAATGCGTGGGAATATTATGTGAATCAGGTATATGAGATGGATGAGTTTGCCGGAAATCTTGTAAAAATGATGGAAGAACGTGGAGAACCTACCATAATCGTGTTCTATGGCGACCACCTGCCTACCATGGGACTGGAAGCCAAGGACATGAAGAGCAAATATCTCTATAACACGAACTACGTCATCTGGGATAATATTGGCCTGGAAAAGAAAGACCGGAATATTCCGTCTTATCAGATTATGTCAGAGGTGATGGGACGTCTTGGACTTCATGCAGGAACTGTGTTTAATTACCATCAGGACAGAAGAAAAACCAAGAATTATCTGAAAGACTTAGCGCTTCTTCAGTATGACATCTTATATGGGAAACAGTACGTGTATGAAGGAAATCCACCGATTACGGAAGGCCATATGCAGATGGGAATCCGTGAAGTGACTCTGACAGATTTGTCTGGTAAATTAGATGGCTCTTACAGTCTGTATGGCAATAACTTTACCAAATGGAGTAAGGTGTATGTGAACGGGGAAAAGCAGAAGAGTACATTTTTAAATAATACCCGTATTGAATTGCCGGAAACCAAGCTTGCGGAAGGTGATATTATTACCGTCAGCCAGGTTGGTTCAAGCAATACGATTTTCCGGACTTCGGCAGAATACATCTACCATAATGGAGTGCTTCTCGAATATACCGATGAAGTGAAAAATCAGATAGATGCGGAAACAAGAGCCATTGAGAAACAGAACTCCGAAGGAACGGAGGGAGAAAATTCGGACGGAACAACGGACTCAGAGGGAGAAGCTGAGTAAGAGAATGAATAAAAATTGCGGATAAAGGATGGTGCATCAGATGCAGTATGAGGATATCATCAGATATATTGCGGATATACCGAAATTTACAACCAAACATCCGCTGGAACATACTCGGGAATTTATCAGAAGATTGGGAAATCCTTGCCAGGACAGGAAAGTGATTCATGTGGCAGGGACAAACGGAAAGGGAAGCGTCTGCGCATTTATGCAGGCGATTCTCTTATGTGAGGGGAAACATGTTGGACTTTTTACTTCACCGCATCTTGTGAAAATCAATGAGCGTATCCAGATAGATGGAGTGCCGGTCACAGATGAAGAGTTTGTGGCGGGTTTTACACGTGTGAAAGAAGTAGTTGACAAGATGGGGGAAGAAGGAATTCCACATCCTTCCTATTTCGAATTTCTTTATGGAATAGGGATGGTGATTTTTGAAGAAAAAGAAGTGGAGTATCTGATTCTGGAGACCGGACTTGGAGGAAGGCTGGATGCGACCAATTCTTTTGAACGTCCGGTCATGACAGTGATTACTTCTATTGGAATGGATCACATGGGAATTCTAGGAAACACCATTGAGGAGATTGCTGGGGAAAAGGCGGGAATCATCAAGGAAGGAATTCCTCTTTACTATGACGGCACTTCCGATGAGGCATCTGAGGTCATTTGCAGGACAGCTGAGAAAAAGCACGCACCGTGTAGAAAAATCGGGAAAGATGCGTTTGAAATTCGGAAAATCACGGATAAACAGGTTGCTTTTTCTATAGTGAGTGGGTATGATAAAAATACCATTTGGACTGTTTCCAGCACAGGAATTTATCAGATGATGAATGCAACCCTTGCAGTCCGTGCTATGGAAGAACTTCTGGAAAAGCCATCGGATGCCGCTAAATGGCAAAGGGCACTGGAAGAGGCAAGGTGGCCGGGAAGAATGGAAGAGGTGTTTCCGGGAGTGATTCTGGATGGGGCTCACAATCTTCCGGCAATAGAACGGTTTAATGAAAGCCTGCGGAAGCAGAAAGAATATTTTGAAGGAAAAGGGGAACAATCATGTAAGACAGTTATTCTCTTTTCAGCAGTAGACGATAAAGATTATGAACAGATGATTCGCACATTGTGTGCTGAGAAGTCTGCTGACAGCTACATTGTGACGAAGCTTGCGGATAAGAGGGGGGCTTCTAAGGAGGCACTTGCAGATATTTTTCGTGCCTGCACAGACAGACCTGTGTATACGGAAGATACTTTGGAGAAGGCATTTCTGAAAGCAATGGAGGAAAAAGGGAAAGACGGAAGGCTTTACTGTCTGGGGTCTTTGTATTTAATAGGTGAGTTAAAGGAATTAATAGGTGAGAAATATGCTGAATTTTGAAGAAGAATTGAAGAAGTTTAAACCTAGTCTTGAAGTAGAAGATATTGAGAAAGCAGTGTATAAGGAAGATTTGGAGGATTTGACGGATATTCTGCGTGAAATGATGGAACATAAGAAGTAGGGGAGAAGCATGAATTATTCAGAACGATTTTTCCGCCAGTCAGATTACTGGTATAACGATGGCTTAAGCAAGGCGAATATTCATGATTTGTCTGGTGCGATAGCCTCTTTAAAGCGGAGTTTACAATACAATAGAAGTAATATTCAGGCCAGGAACTTACTAGGACTGGTCTACTATGGACAGGGAGAAGTTGCAGAAGCACTGGTTGAATGGATCATCAGTAAGAATCTGAAATCTTATGAAAACATTGCCAATTATTACATCAAGAAAGTCCAGGAATCTTCCGGTGAACTGGATCGGATGAATCAGGCAATCCATAAATATAATCAGTGCCTGCTCTATGCAAAGCAGAACGGGGAGGATTTGGCAATTATCCAGCTTAAGAAGGTCATTCAGATTCATCCGTCTTTTCTGAAAGCATATCAGCTTCTGGCACTTATGTATATGCACACAGAGCAGTATGCACAGGCAAGACAGATTTTGAGGAAAGCCTATAAGATGGATATTACCAATTCGATTACCCTCACATATATGAATGAACTTTCCAAGATGAGGAGTAAGAAAGTCTCTCATATCAAGAAAGAGAAAAAAGAAGAAACCTTGACGTATTCCATGGGAAATGAAACCATTATTCAGCCGGTGTCCTCTGGATTAAAGGAGAGTACAGGGGTGTTTACGGTAATGAATATTGTCATTGGAATCATAGTGGGAGCAGCGGTAGTATGGTTTCTTATTTTGCCTACAGCAGTTCAGAATAAGACAAAGAGTACTAATGATACGATTGTAAGTTTAAGTGAGGAGGTTGCGGCAAGGGATACGCAGATTTCCGTTCTTAAGCAAGAACTGGATGGATACCGCAGCACCAGTGATGAAGCGGAGAATGCTATCCAGACATCCCAGGGAACTCAGCAGAACTATGAAGCATTGCTGAATGTAAAGGCACTTTACGATGGGGGACAGACCAGTAATGCGGATATGCTGGACATTCTTCTTCAGATAGATGCGAACAGTCTGGAGACCTATGGAAAGACAATCTATGATGAGATATCGGGGGATTTATTCCCGAAGATGTGTACCAGGTTGTATGCCTCCGGTTCTGAAAAATTGAATGCAGGGGATTATGAGGGCGCTATTGCCGACTTGGAAAAAGTAGTCCGGATGGATGAAAAGTACGAGAATGGAAATGCGGCAAGCCTTTTAGAAGAAGCCAGGCAGAAGAAAGGAACGGAAGAGTCAGGTACATCTGAGTCAGAAACATCAGAATCAGAAACAACGGAATAAGTATAGATTTATAAACATGACACGAAAGAAAAGGATATGCAAAGGAATGCATATCCTTTTCTTGTTTCATAGAATATTTCAAAAAGGAGGACAACAGATGCAATATTTGGTAGAAGAAAATTGTCTGACCATTTTTCTGCCCCAGGAAGTGGACCATCATAATGCGGAAGAAATCAAGAGGGAGTCGGACAAGCTGATTGAGAGGAAACACATCAAGTATGTGATTTTTGATTTCCAGAAGACAGATTTTATGGATAGTTCAGGGATTGGTGTGATTATGGGAAGATACCGTCAGATATATTTACTCGGTGGAGAAGTCTGGGCAGTACATGCCAGTGACCGAATGAAAAAAATTCTGACTATGTCAGGGGTGACAACAATTATTCAACTGTATGAGGAGGAAAAGGAATGATGACAACGGTAAATGAAATGGAACTGTTATTTGACAGCCGTTCGGAAAATGAAGGATTTGCACGGGTGGCTGTAGCTGCATTTTTTACCCAGATGAATCCTACGCTTGAGGAGGTAGAAGATGTACGAACAGCAGTTTCTGAGGCGGTGACCAATGCAATCATTCATGGATATGAAGGAAAGATTGGAAAAATAAGGATTTGCGGACGCATCTGTGAAGATACAGAGAGTACCCATTTTTACATAGAAGTAGAAGACAAAGGAATTGGGATTGAAGATGTGAAGAAGGCCATGGAACCCTTATTTACCACAAAACCTGATCTGGAGCGCTCCGGACTTGGGTTTTCATTCATGCAGTCCTTTATGGATGAGGTGGAAGTGGAATCGGAACCGGGACAAGGGACTCTGGTGAAAATGAGAAAGACCATTAGAAAAGGAAGAAAAATATGGACCACACAATCGCTCTGATACAGAAATCTCACGATGGAGACGAAAAAGCGAGGGCACAACTGATGGAAGAAAATACAGGGTTAATCTGGTGTGTGGCAAGACGATTTTATGGAAGGGGAACAGAACCAGAGGATTTGTTTCAGATTGGAAGCATAGGACTCCTTAAGGCAATTGATAAATTTGATCTGTCCTATGATGTGAAATTTTCTACTTATGCGGTTCCAATAGAGTAAGATAAAGGAAACGACCGGAAAAGCCTTAAAATAAGGGATT
>CAJMSZ010000019.1 GCA_905216215.1 uncultured bacterium
TTAAATTTGATTTAAATAAGGAAAATAGTAATGGATTAGGTTTATATATTGTAAGCAATATTCTGAATAATTACAATATAGAATATGAAGCATTGCAGGATGAAGAATTTTTTATCTTTAAAATTAAAATATTTTCTTAAATAAGATATAATTCTGCAATAGTTATTGAAAAATAGAGACTTATTATTAGCCATATGAGCATATTGTGAAACACAAATTGACACATTTTTGTGGGTGGGGGTATAATAAAATTAATTATGCGTCCAAAAGAAAAAATATAATGGGGATTAGAAAGATGTTGAAAAAGGAGACTGCTAAGCAGAATTACAGTATCCTTGCAGGAGAAAGAGCTATTCTGCAAATTTTAAGAGAGATTGATAAAGCCGAAAATAGAGAGCGCATTGAAGTAGAAATTCAGAAGCTCCTTGAGGTTCTCGGCAATTATGGAAATGCAGATCGTACTTACGTCTTTGAAACGGTTCATGCACCAGAGACATTTACAAATACCTATGAGTGGTGTGCAGATGGAATTGTGGCTCAAAAAGATAATCTTCAGGATGTGAGATTTGAAGAAATACCATGTTGGGTAAAGGAATTCAGACAAGGAGAAAGTGTTGTCGTAAACAATATAGAGGACATATGCTATACCATGCCTCTGGAATATGAACTTTTAAAAATGCAGGCGATAAAATCAGTGATTGTCTTGCCGCTTTTTCATGGTTCTTATCTGAGCGGTTTTTTAGGATTGGACAATCCAGATATTCAGGAAAACAAGAATTTTTTGCTCTTCCTTGAACTGGTTGGTGCGCATCTTGGCAGTGCAAGTGTGAATACACTTGTAGAGCAGCATTTAAAACAGAAAACAAAAGAACTGGAGCACAAGAACATGTTTCTCGACACGCTCTGTCAGGAGTATACATCTGTATATTATGTAGATTTAGATGCAGGTGTTGGTGAAGTAATAAAAGTTGATTCAGGTGCGAATGCTGCAAAATACATAAAAGCTCTCAATAAAACAACGATTGAATATATGCCAATGTTAAAAGCATATGCAAATAGTTATGTGATTGAAGAGGACAGAGATTATTTTCTGGCAAGACTGGAAACACGTGCTTTAAAAGAAGAACTTTTGAAAGAAACAAGAGTATCATTTCGTTACAGAAGTCTTCCGAATAGTAAAACGCATAAAAACTTTGAAGTACATGCGGTTCGGGCAAGCGGAACAGACCAGAATGGTTTCGGTGTCATGGTAGCATTCCGCTATGTAGATGACATTATAAAGCAGGAACAGAAAATACAGAAGGCTTTAGAAAAAACGTTGGAAGAGTCAAGAATCAGCAACAGTATTGTTTCTGCCATTGGAAAAATATATTTTTCTCTGTATCGAATTGATCTTGAGAATGATCAGTATGAAGAAATATCGGCTGAACAGGAAATTCATCGTTTGACAGGAAAGGTCGGATTTGCTTCAGAAAAAATGAAGGAAATCTGTGATAATTTTGTTTGTCAGGAACATTATGATATGGTTTTGAAATTCTTCAATCTGTCTAACCTTGCGGACAGATTGAAAAATGATGATACAACAGCAATAGAATATAAGGCAAAAGACGGGAATTGGCATTTAGCACGTTTTATTGTAAAAATAAGGAACGAGGAAGGCAGAGCAATTCATGTCCTGTATGCCACACGCATAATCAGCGAAACAAAACGCAGAGAAGAAAGTCTTGCGCTGATGGCAGAACGTGCAAAAAGAGAGAATGAGGCAAAAACTGATTTTCTGTCACAAATTTCTCATGAAATACGGACACCGATGAATGCAGTTCGTGGATTTACGAAAATTGCAAGAGAAAATATTGATAATAAAGAAAAGGTGCGTCATGATCTGGATCAGATTGATATTGCAAGCGGTTATCTTCAGCAGATTGTGAATGAGGTACTGGATTTGAATCGAATCGAAAAGGGAGAATTGAAGATTTCGATGGAGGAAATGAGTGTGTCGGAAATGTTTTCACAGTTCCGGGATACTATACAGGAAGTAATGCCGGATAAGCATCAGCAGATCTCATGCAGATTGAAAAATATAGAATATGACAGAATCATTCTGGATGAACTCCGTCTGAAACAAATCTATATGAACCTTCTTTCAAATGCCATAAAATATACGCCGGATGGCGGTCAGATTATATTTGAAGTGACACAGGAAAAGAGCAGAAAAAAAGGTTATATTCGTCTGGTATCTGTTATCCAGGATAATGGAATTGGGATGACAAAGGAATACATGGAGAGAATGTATGATCGTTTTTCCAGAGCTGTGGATACCAGAGTGAATCAGGTCAGGGGAAGCGGACTGGGACTTTCTGTGGTAAAGGAACTGACAGAACTTATGGGTGGAACTATTATAGCGAAAAGTGCTGTTGGAGAAGGTACAGTCTTTACTGTCACATTTGATGCTGAATACATAAATGAAGCGAAAGAAAAAACATCATCTAAATCGGAAAAACAGTTCAATAATCTGGAAGGGATACATCTGCTGGTGGCAGAAGACAATGATTTAAACTATGAAGTGGAACAGGAATTGCTCGAAATGTATGGAATTACATGTGAAAGAGCAGAAAATGGCAAGATTTGTGTAGATAAATTTCACAGAGCACTACCAAAAACATATGACGCAATTTTCATGGATATGCAGATGCCGGTCATGGATGGAATAGATGCTGCAAAGCACATTCGCCAGATGGGGTCAGATGGTGCTAAAATTCCGATTATTGCTGTGACTGCTAATGCCTTTAAGACTGATGAAGAACATTGTGCAGAAGCAGGAATGAACTGTCATCTTCCAAAACCTGTTGACATCAATAAATTAATGGAAGTGCTTACATACTTGTTGGATTTAGAATATACGGAGAATGAAAATGTTCAAGAAAGAAAAGCAAAGTGAAAATAATATCTTTTCACTGGACAACACGTTCCCTGAAATTGATTTTTGTTTTTCTTGACGTTTTCCTCTATATACGATATCATTAAAAATATTACGTGTAATCATTTTTATTATATGATACAAAAACCCAACACCATTATATTATAGAGAGAAGACGATAATTATAAAATCAGAAAAGAATAAACAGGGTTTCACATTAGTAGAACTCATTGTGGTTCTGACAATCCTTGCGATTCTTGCCGCACTTCTAATTCCGGCTTTAACCGGATACATACGAAAAGCGAAAGAAAAAGCAATTATAACAGAAGCAACCGATGCTTGGAAAGCTGCACAGGCAGCCATGTCAGAATGCTATGCTATGTATCCTGAAAGCTTTGTAAACCCTGATCCTACTAAACCGCCGTGCAGATTTTCAACGGAAATTGACGGCAAAAGAATAAATAATCTGGGCAGAATTACGAATGCTGCTCTGGATGCTGTACAGAAAAACCCCAATGACAAAACAGAAATCAATACATCCAGCAGAAGAATTTCCCGACAGGTATTATCTTATCTGGATAGTACTGATAAATCTAATGCACGGTATCTTTTCACTGCGCCTTCTGGGAAAAATACATGGAACACTACATTTAATGATTATTTTGGAGAAAAACATGATTCTAATGCCGTACTGCTTCAGATTTTCCATACAACAGACGGAAAAGTTGTTGCAATTAACTTTGGCAAAGACGGTTATATGGTGACAATAGTTCCCGGCAAGGAAACTACATGTGTGTATAACGGGAAGTCTTTAAAATCAATCGGAGGCTAAAAAAAGGAGTCAGATTGCTGCATGCAGCATCTGGCTCCTTTTTACTCTTTCATAGCACGAACGCCCACTTCGATTCTAAGGTGAAAACAATGTTACAAAAAACGTACCTTCCATGTAGAAAAACGCATATGCATATGTTACAATTAATCATTAGAAAAGAAATGACAAAAGATGTGTCGGTGTAATGCCGGACCGGAGGAATAGATGATGGGTCAATTAGCAGATGGACTTACAGCAGTCGGAAATCACTATGCGTTGTTATTGGTCGGAATGGTAGAGCTTCTTGTGGCAGTCATGTTTCTGTTAGGAAGAGTACTTAGAAGGATACAGAAAAAAACGAAAATTAACAAGGGCGAGATGAAGACCCAGTTGTTGCATGAATTGGATGAATGGGAAAAAGAAGCGTATGTCCTGTTTCGCAGAAGTGATATGATGCCGGTGTATGGTACAGGGAATCTTTCGGCTATTCTTGGAGTTTCGCTTCAGGAGTTGCAGGAAGATGTTGCAAATCTGAAAAAAGCGTGCAAGCATCAGGAAATGATGGAAAAGTTATGGAAGAAGTATCAGGCATGGGATGGAGAAACACTGTTAGAGAAGCAGGTTCTGTTGAACAATGGTCAGTGGGTTCAGATTACGATAAAGAGAAGTAGTACCGGTGTTTATGACCAGTTCTCGTTTTATATCATAACCGAGATACATCAGAAAATAGATGAGTATGAACACAGACTTTTGGAAGCGGAAGAAGAAAGTAAGTCAAAGACAACGTTCCTTTCTAGGATGTCCCATGAAATTCGTACACCAATGAACGGAATCATTGGTATGTTGACATTGGCAGAAGGCAAGCTGGATAAGTCTCATCCGGCCTATCAGTATCTGGAACGTGCGGATGAATTGTCAGACCATCTTTTATCCTTGATAAATGACATTTTGGATATGTCCAGAATTGAGGCAGGAAAGGTGGAACTTGAGAATCGCCCGTTTAGTCTGCGGCAGCTTGGAAGCAAACTTTACGATATGTTCGCGAAGGAGCTGGACACAAGAGGAATTCATTATGCGGTAGAATTTGAAGAGGTGACGGTAGATTATGTGATTGGTGATGAGCTTCGAATCAGTCAGATTATTATCAATTTCCTCTCTAATGCAGTAAAATTTACGAAAGAAGGAGAAATTACAGTTACGTTTCATCAGATGCTGAGACGGGATGGAATGGTAGATATGATGGTCCGTGTACATGATACGGGGATTGGTATGGATGCAGATTTCCTCAACCGTATTTTCAGACCATTTGAACAGGAAACAATAGAAACTGGCAAAGAATATGGAGGAACAGGGCTTGGAATGGCAATTACCGATCAGCTTGTGCGTTTGATGAACGGAGAAATCATCGTTAAGAGTACACCGGGAAAAGGATCTGATTTTACCATTATTCTTCATTTACCGGAGACGGAAAAACCGATGGAAGTCCCAACCGAAAAATCAGATAACCATGTACAGCATGTGAATGATGAGAGCACTGCTTTTAGAGGCCGAAGAATTCTTCTGGCTGAGGATAATGAAGTTAATGCCATGATTGCAGAAGAAATTCTTAAGGAAATGGGTGCTGAAGTAGAAATTGCCGAAAATGGACAGAAAGCAGTAGACTACTTCAAGGCACACCCGGAAAATTATTATGATCTTATTCTCATGGATATTCAGATGCCGGTCATGAATGGACGGGATGCGGCAAGAACTATCCGACAGATTCAGGGACGGTCAGATGCAGCACAGATTCCGATTTTTGCATTATCGGCAGATGCGTTTGTGGAAGACGAACGTTTATCTATAGAAAGTGGCATGAATGGACATTTTGCAAAGCCGGTTGATTTTCAGGCTTTGCAGAGGAGCATAGGAGCATTTCTTGAAAGCAGGAAGCAGGGCTAATACATGGAAGATAAGAAGTTAAAGAAAATAGGAATTGTAGCAGTTTCAGCCTCCGTTTTAACAGCAGGAACTGTTGCAATTGCTGCAGCATATCAGGCAGGCATTTCTTTTGACCCATCTGGAAAGGACCGAGATATCCGGACAAATCAGGTAGTTTTTGCAGATGATGAGACATCCGATCACAAAGAGGACAGTGAGAAGCGGGAAAGTGAGCTTCTTCAAAAGGATCAGAGCAAAGACAACAGTAGTTCCCTTCGTAATCAGGCGGATTATCTGTTTGACAGTGAAAAACAATTAGGTGAGAATGCAGAAAACAGTGCGATGCTCAATGACGGAACAAATGCCTCTGCAGGAAATCAACTGGATAATGGAACGCGGAATCCGGGTACCATTCTGGATGTAACAGGGGACGCGTCCAATGCTGATTTGATTATTGGCGGAAATGGTTCAGGGACAGGTGAAAATGGAACAGGAACCAGTGACAATAATGGGAATAACGGAAATAATGGTGGCAGTGGAAATGGAGACAATCCTGGAACAAGTACGCGTCCTGCAGATCGGGTGCAGGATCCGGATTCCAAAAAAGCTCCGGTAAATGATAATTTCACGAACCGACCTTATACAGAGGGGGAAGTGGAAAGCAGGGATAATCTGATTATACAGTTTATACAGCCTACAAATTCCGGAAATTGCCTGTATATGGGGCAACGGATAGATAAAACCAAAGTATATAATGCACTGGATACTTATGTCTTGGGCTTTAAAGACAGTGATGTGATTCGTTATAACTGGGATGAAGCAGCACTTGACGAATATGTTCGGATAGATGCGGTCTCTTTTGACGGAGGAAATACTTGGCTGAATGAGTTTCCCATGACTATTCCTACAGACATTGATGAGGATACCATGCTGATCGAAACCAGCTATCGGCTGAAAAAAGAAGATGAATGGAAGGAATATAAGGATCCTATCACTGAGGAAGAATGGGCTACTTATACAGTGAAGAAAGCATGTCTGTTTGTTCTGTCAGAGCCGCTTGCAGAAGACAGTGAGAAGATAGACGAGTCAAAAGTGTTAAACCGTGAAGAACTGAAATTTCCGGAGACGGACAGGGTTGTACTGTTTAATTATGTGGATGACATATTGAAAGCGCGTGGACTTTGTGACACAGATGACTATGACAACATCACAGCACTTCATGCGCTGGTTCCCGGATGGAAAGAAAGGGATGAAGTTCAGCCCTGGCTTTATCCGGTTACGAAGGGACGTCATATTCTTGAGCCACTTGATTTGGTGCCACTTAGCATAGAATATCAGGCAATCATGAAGTATTATTGGATGACAGATGATTTTCAGGTAGACCACGGGGCATCAAATTTGTATCATTTACAGACGATGACGGGATACGAAGGAAAGCAGGAACTGGGAAAGACGGATAATGTCTATGAGATGCTTGCGGTTCCTGAGTACATACAGTCAGTGGATATTCAAGATGATGCAGGACTTTTGGTGGATAATCTCTTTATTACGGATACTGTTTTATATATTAATGAGAGTAGCCGGGGAATTACGGTGAATGACGCGTTCAGGGTAGACACAGGCAATACGAATTATGCGTCTACGAAAGAAGGAGTTCTGACCAATAAAGCAGGTACGGAATATCAGATTATCCCGGCTAAGATTAAAGAACTGACTGTGGAAAATCATGTGGCTAAAGTGAATTTGTCCGGTAACAATCAGGTCTCTTTATTGAAGTTGGAAGCAGAATCGATGGAGCAGCTTCCGGAACTTGTGTTTGACCAGACGGATATTTTCGGAACTTCACTGGGAACGAAAGGACAGAACTGTAAGGTTGTACTAAAAGATTCTCTTTTAGATACATTTGTACAAATGAATATCAATCAGTTTGTGAATAAAAATGAAGATACGGGTTTGGCCAATTTTAGTGGAATTGCTTCGGAGGAGGAACCGGATATTGAATATAAGGTAGATGTCAGTGGACAGGTGACAGGAAGCAATGGAAATCTTCGAAAAGTCATTGATACAGGAAGATATTCCATACAGCTTGATAATACAGTAGACAACATCAAGGAAAATGCTCTTGCAGGGACCTTTTCTTTGAACAGATTACAACTGCCGACAGATGGTGATGTTGTAAAAATGGAGAAGAACTGTTTTGCAGACAGTAACCTGAAAACCATCGTGTGCTACAGCCAGAAACAGTACGATTATATTATGGCAAATCTGGGAAACAGTGGGACACCGGATGGGGTTTCTGTGGAGTTTACAAATCTGCAGACCTCAAGGGAAGGTTATGTCTATTATGAGGAAACCAAAGGAGACACAACAGATTATATTCTGGTAGAAGTACCGGAAGATGTGACCGCTTTTGATGGAATTGTTACTGCACAGGATGGTACTGTTGTATCGATTACTATTATAGATGACAACGCATTTGCAGCATGCAAAGAATTAGTGTGGGTGGAAGTGCCGGAGAGTGTTTACAAGATTGGATACGAAGCTTTCTATGGCTGCAGTTCTCTTCAGGGGGTTATGATTGATACAACCCAGTACATTTACATAGGAAATAAAGCCTTTGATAACTGTAATAAGCTGCGTTTTGTCGCTTCCAATGCGATGACTGCCGAGATGCAGGACGGATATGATCCGGTGGTATCACAGACTTACGGATGGACAACATTTACTTATTTCTATGCACCTACCAATTCTACCGGATACGGAGCTAGTGCGCTGAGCTTTACCGAGGAATCAGGAGTAACATCGTATTCCATGGTGGATATTGGCGGTGGATGTAAAATGCTGTATGGAATGAATGCACAAGGATGTCCGTGGCTTGGAATTCGATCCGGTGTGAACGTAGGGGCGCAGGTAACATTGCCTTCCACTACAGTGGAACTTTATAGTTATTCCATGGCCGACATCAGATCCTCCGAGGGAAGCTATCAGGTAAACTGGGACGATTTGTGGATGTTGGAGTATTTTGATGAAGGTGTTTTCTACGAGTCTGATCTTGGAGGGGATATTATACTTACACAGAATACTACTTATTTGGATAATTATGTGTTTGGTGGCTGCTCAGAAATCAAAAACTTTGAAGTAAGTGGGCAATTGACTTATCTGGGAGATCTGGTGTTCAGAGAATGTAGCAGCCTACAGTCAGTTACACTCGGAAGTTCAGCGAAAGGTGTCGCACTTTCGAATGATTTGTTCTATGGATGCAACGATCTTCATAAGCTGATACTGGATGATTATAGCAATGAATACGAATTGTCTATGCAGGGAAATGCCCCATTCCAGTTTAACAGTGCCTGGACACAGGAAGAGGAGTGGGAAACATTGCACATAGAGATTCCGTATGATCCGGAGAATTTTTATATTAAAAAATGGCGTTTCTATATGGTGGGTTACCAGGATGGATATACAAATCAGGGAAGTATAAATCAGCCTGCATATCTGAATATGTGGGAAGGTTTGTACTGGAGCTATTTATGGGAGAATGGAGTATATCCGACTTATGAACAGATAGATGCAGAAGTGGAAGAACAGCTTCTGGTAGCCGAGAACGGAATCCGTAAGATGTTTGGAAAAGAAGCGGTAGATGAGCCAACGAATTTCTTCCCATATCGAAAGGAGGGGAATACCCTTACCCTTATTGGCGCTCCATCGAATATTGAGTATGCGTTTTTATATGGACAGATGATGGGATTTCCAGACGGCTGGTCATTGGACTATATTGCAAGCGGTGCTTTTTCTAAGAGCAAGAATCTGAAGAGTCTTACCTTTGTCGACAATCTGGCAGGTGTTTATCCAAATATCTTTGATGGAGTGGAAAGTAACGAGATAATCCTTCGCTTCTGGACGGAATCTGTACCAGATCTGATTGTTGAAAAAGAAGGAGTTCCATTTACCTTTGGTGTAGACAATTCCAGAATTAAGCTGGAGATAAACAGTGGTATGGGTGAGGCATTCATAAGTGGCTGGTCTTATCCACTTGCCGGATATTCAGGCCGTGAGAACATGGAGGAAGCTGTAAAAGCAGAGTTACTTGCTACAAATGGTGTGGAGCCGACAGATGAGGAACTGAAAGTTGAAGTTGATAAGCGGATTTTACCATATATGAATATAGTCCGTGGATGGCTTGGACTTGCGGAAATGGATTCTGTGGACGAGATTGGTTCCGGAACAGAATACATTTCGGATACAGATAAACGGATAGATACGCAGCAAAACGAAATAGAAAGTATTGCACAGGGAACTGCTATAAACCAAGAAAAGGAAACGAAAGAGGAGACAGAGGAATGATTGTAGAACAATCCAAAGAAATTATTGAACAGGTAAATCAGGCTTTCATTGGAAAAAATGATATCGTGGAGAAAGTGCTGATGACGATTTACGCAGGAGGACATATCTTGCTGGAGGATTGCCCCGGAGTTGGAAAAACAACGCTGGCTCTTGCATTTTCCAAGGTACTTGGACTGAGCAATAAACGTATACAGTTTACACCGGATACATTGCCCTCTGATATTACCGGGTTTACCATGTTGAACCGGGAGACCAATCGACTGGAATATGTGGATGGCGCGGCAAATTGCCAGTTGCTTCTGGCAGACGAGATTAACCGTACCTCTCCAAAGACACAGTCAGCCCTTTTGGAGGTTATGGAGGAGCATACGATTACGGTAGATGGGGAGACCCATGTTCTGCCACTTCCGTTTATCTGTATTGCCACACAGAATCCACTTGGATTTGCAGGAACACAGCCATTGCCGGAATCTCAGCTTGACCGTTTCATGGTGTGTCTGTCTATCGGCTATCCAACACTGGAAAAACAGGTGGAGATTCTGAAGGCACAGAGATATCACAATCCACTGCAGGATTTGAAAACAGTAACAAATGGACAGAATATTCTGGAGATTCAGGATTACCTGAACTCAATCCGTATGACGGATGGTGTTATGGCTTACGCAGTTCGCCTTTGTGAAGCTACAAGAAATCATACATTGATTGAACTTGGAGTTTCACCTCGTGGAGTTGCGGCACTTGTGAAAATGGCTCGTGCAAGTGCAATTTTACAGGGGAGAAATTATGTGGTTCCGGAAGACGTGCAGAATGTATTCCTGGATGTGTGTGCACATCGCCTTGTATTAAAGCCTCAGGCTCAGGTAAATGGAGTGGATGCAAAGGGAATCCTGAAAGAGATTATGAATCAGGTGAAACCACCGGTTGCCGGGGGAAGATAAGAAAAGGATGGCGAGAATACCGTCAAGAGTATGACGGTAGAATGGAGAAGAATATGAGAAAGAATCGATTAGGGTACTTGTTCCTTGTGATTCTGAGTGCGATTTTACTGTTTGCTTATGTACTTCCGTTTTTCTTTTTGCTATTTCTTTTCTGGATTGGATTTGCAGTTATTCTGGGAATTCTGATTCGTTACGATGCAAAAAAGATGCAGCTTAAACTGCAATTTAAAACAGAGGAAGAGGAAAAGGAAAAATTTGCTCTGAATCTGATTGTGGAGACAAAAGGATTTTTGCTTGCTTCAAAGGCTGTGTTGGTAGAACTGGAATGTCAGAATCGGATGTTCCATATCCATCAGACAAGACACCTGATGCTGAATCTGGAAGAGAAAAACAGTATATATGAGATTCCGGTTTCCAAAGAACAATGTGGGGAGATAATGGTGCGGTGTCAGGGAGCGTATGTATATGATCTTCTTGGTTTGTTCCGTGTACCGATATCCTCTTTCGGAGAGATGACAACGGTTATTTATCCACAAAAAATTCATATGCATGTAGAAATGTCCAGAGATCTTTATGGAAGACCGAGAGAAGAAGGACAGATACAGAATCGAAAAGGAAATGACCCAAGTGAAATGTTTGATATCCGGGAATATGTGCCGGGAGATGATATCCGTTCCGTACACTGGAAATTATCCAGCAAGACAGATGAATTGATTCTCAGAGAATCCAGTGATCCATCTCATTACAATCTTGCAGTATTGATTGATCTGGGATTGGAGCAGGATCATGAACCTGTCCCTTCTGTTACATTGAATGCAGCGATTGCCTATGGAACAGGAATTATGGAGAAGCTGGTAAGGCAGAGAGTAGCATTTTGTGTTGCACTTCCAACAAAAACAGGCCTTAAGGTTTATGAAATACGGGAGGAACGGGACTGGCATCAGTTTTGTGCAATATGGTACGGAATTCCAATGCAGAGAAATGCAGGAGTTGGTCTTCGATTATTTCTAAGAGAACAGATGGAACAGAAGTTTACAAGACTGTTAATCCTGACTGCCGGGAAATATGAGCAAGATATAAAGGAACTGGAGCGTAGGATTGGAATCACTGTGATTGGAACTACACAGGAAGACTGTATCTTACAAACGAATCTGGGAAACAGTCTGGATATTGCAGAGTTTCCGGAGAATCTGAATCCGGGAGAGCAGTATCGGATTCGTTGTTAATTGTAGAAGCCACAAAGTGTATTTCTATCATTTAGCAATATGGTAACATGAGATTAATAGAAAGTAAGGAAATTGGATATGAAATATGCCGTACGAAAAGAACCGATTAGGGATGTCCATGCAGTAAAAGAAAAAAAATCACATAGTAGTACGGTCTGGAATCTGTGTCTGATTGCACTTTTGGCAGGAGGAAATGCTATTGCATTTATGAAGATGTGGGGAAACCTTTCACCTGGCATGGGGAGTGTGCTTATTCCGGTATTTCTTATGGTGGTATTTACTGCAATGGTGGAATATCTTAAGAAGAACTATCCATTTGCCAGAGCGCTCATACTCCTTCCATGGCTGTTCCTGCTGGTGATAACTGGCTGGGGAAATCTGTATAATGGTATGAAGATGTGGAGCAATCTGATGATATCCAGATGGAATCAGATTCATGAAAGCGGAGTTGCAGTATTTCAGGTACAGGTATCCGATGCAGGTATCCTGGCATTTTCCATAGCTGTGGCATTACTCATTGGTATGGCGGGGTATTTGCTGATAGAAGGGCATCATACGGTATTCTGTTTCGCTTATGAATGCATTTGGTTTTACCTGCTCCTGTCAGGGAATATTTTTGAACCATTAGCAGGTGGCTGTATGCTTGCTGCGTTTGTTGGACTTTGCATTTCGACGAAGAAGCAAAGTGTAACAAGACGTGGGTTCTTATGGTTGGGAATTGTTGCAATTGTTCTTTGTACAGGTTCTGGAGTGACGAGACAGACAGAAATGGAAGAGATTCAGCAGGCACGCGAAAATTTGCAGAACGGGATTCATATTTGGCGCTATGGTGAGGATGTGCTTCCGGAAGGAAATATCAGAGAAGCAAACGAACTAAAGGCCAGAGAAGAGGAAATGCTGACAGTAAGCACAGAGCAGGAAAAAAATCTTTATCTGCGTGGATTTGTGGGAAGTATCTATCGGGATGGAATTTGGCTGCCACTTTCTGATTCGGCTTATGGAGGAGATAATTCCGGAATGCTGAAGTGGTTAAAGAAGCGGGCATTTGCTCCATTGAACCAAAGTGCATCTTACCGGCAACTTGAGGATGAAGAGAAAAATACCGAAAATCAGGTTCAGGTTACTGTGGTGGGTGCATCCAGTTATTATGCATATGTGCCGGTATCTGTTCTCGAAGTGACAGACGGACGTCTGAAAGAAGATAACGATACAAGGTATACAAGCAAAGGATTTTTTGGAGAGCGAGAGTATACTTATGAGGAAAAATCCGGTACCAGACCATCTGAACTGACGGTTACCGGTGCCTGGGTTTCTAATCCGGAGACAGATAGTCAGAAACAGTATAGTGAGGCTGAGGCGGTCTATCGTAATTTTGTGTATGAGAATTATGTGTCAGTAGATTCTGATATTTATAACTTAATGAATCAGATATTCTGGGATGATTACGAGACGGAAAATGACGGAATATACAGTGCGCTCAATCAGGTTCGAAACAGATTAAGTGAGAATTTGTCTTATGTTGATGAACCAGAAGCAGCTCCAGAAGAGGAAGACCCGATTATCTGGGGACTTACGGATGCACATGAAGGAAATGATGTCTTATTTACTTCCGTTGCTGTGCAGGCACTTCGGACCCATGGAATTCCTGCACGTTACGTGGAAGGATACTATCTGGCGTCGGATGATGTGGCAGAAAGTACAGAAAAAACAGTGACGCTTACTGGAAAAGATTCCCATGCGTGGGTGGAAGTGTATTTTGACGGAGTAGGCTGGCAACCGGTGGACGTAACACCTGGTTACTATTATGATGCACTGTCCCTTCGTAATATGATCAATACGCCGGATACAGAGCATAAGAGCGCGGCAATCCAAAACCAAGGAAATGATATAGAAAGTTCAACGAAACTGGAAGACGGAAACAATGGAAAAGGTTCGAAACTTGCTCAAAAAGTTTGGAATATTACTGCGATAATGATTGGTATTTTGACAATATTGTTGCTTATTATTTGCCTCTGTTTTCTTATTTTGGAGATTGGAAGAGTTGTCTTTGCGTGGTTGGAAAAGAAAAAGTATTTACAGAGTGACCAGAAATATCGCGTGCTTTTTCTGGAACAGAGTATATTTGCTGTGCTTACCTTTGTTGGAATAAGAACAAGCCTTGGGTGGAAGACGAAAGAAGTGGATGAAATGCTATCTCATCAATTCGAAAACATCAAGGTGGGTGAGTTTGAAAGAACTTGTGAATTGATTGAACGCAGTGTTTATGGTGATATGGAGTTAAAGCCAAATGAAATGCGAACAATACAGATATTCCTGACAAAGATAAGAACCGCTTTGAGAGAGGGAAGCAATAGACGGGCAAAGATTATGCTTCACTATGAGTGGATTCACAGAAAATGGATTATGAAGAAATCAGGACATTCTGGATATGGATATTTCAGATTGTTGACAAAATGAACATAATGATAAGTGTAATTTTGATTTTAAATAAGGAGAGAACATGAAAATTGGCGCAGTGATTATTGCAACAGGAATTGATATTTCAAATGAGGAAATAGACTGCTTTCTGACAGATGACCATCCGAATATATTTGAAGAGGCAGTGTTAAATTATCAGAAAGCCGGAGTAAAAGATATCATAGTGCTTGTGGAAGAGAAGAAGGCAAATGAAATTGAAGATACCCTTTTGCATAAGGGTGTTTCGTTTTTACAGGTGGCAGAATCGAGAATCGATTCGGCTGTCAGCGCTGGCCTTCAATATTTGCTGGAACAGTGCGATGAAATATTGCTTGGAACAATAGAATATCCATTTTTTTCATCAGATGTGATAGATGCATTAACCGCGAGCAAAGAAGATATTACAGTGATTTCGCACGATGGACACAAAGGTGGAATTTTCGGACTCAGCAAATCCGGAGCAAAGGAAATATGTAGTCAGATAGAGAAAAATTCTCACCAGTATTTAAAACAGTGGGATATTACTCCTGTGTTGGTGGAGGTTGAGAATGAAGCCTCAATGGTTCAGATTAGAACTGCAAAAGAATTTAGAAAGTATAAATCTATTTATGGAAAACGGAAAATGCATGGATTTGTGAAGACTACGTTAGCTGTAAATCGTTCATTTTTAGGACCAGGTGTTGTGACTTTGTTGAAACAAATTGACCGGCTTGGTTCTGTACGCAAAGCCTGTTCCCATATGGGAATGTCGTACAGCAAAGGCTGGAAGCTGATTCACACCGCTGAAGAAGAAACGAGCTGGACACTTGTAAAGCGAACAACAGGCGGCTCAAATGGGGGAGAAGCACATCTGACAGAACAATGTAAGAATCTGATAGAGAAATACGAACTTTATACAGCACGGGTGCAGGAAGAAGCCCAAAAGATTTATGAAGATATTTTCGAAAACGAAGAAGCATAATTGAAAATGAAAGGGTAGAAAGACATTTGCGAGGCAGATGTCTTTTTCTTTAAAATGTGAAAGCACATAAGAGAAACAATCATTTTAATGGTTGTAATGATTGACACTACAATTGCGAAGTGATAGAATAACGAAAAAAAGGAGGGGTGAAAAATATGCAGATTTCAAGCAGATTTACTTTGGCAGTTCATATTTTTGCCTGTATAGATACATTCAAGGATGATTATAAAGTGACCAGTGATTTTCTCGCAGGAAGCACCAATGTGAATCCGGTAATCATCCGGAAAATCTTAATCCAGTTAAAGGCTGCAGGGCTGGTAAAGGTTGCCAGAGGAACTGGAGGGGCAACGATTTCAAGACCACTTGATGAAATTACATTTCTCGATATATACAAAGCAGTGGAATGCGTGGGTAATGGAGAATTGTTCCATTTTCATGAAAATCCCAATACGGATTGCCCGGTTGGAAGGAATATTCATGTAATATTGGATGATAAGCTGCAAAGAGTACAGGCGGCTATGGAGAGAGAACTTGCTTCTATTACATTAGAAGAAGTAAAACGTGATACGGAGAAGTATATAAAAACAGTGTAAGAGAATCTGGGAGAAGTTCCAGATTTTTTTTGAAAAAACTTTAATTGTAATCATTGACATTACAACGAAAACGTGATATATCTCTACTTGTAATAAAGGCGGTTACAACTAAATGTGAAAGAATCAAGAAAAATGTGTTACAAAGTCTGTCCGCAGAAATGTATTGATATAATCGAAAAGAGGGCTTAGATATGAATCAGAGTGAGCGCAGAATATTTTTAATCGAGACATTATTGAAGGAGCGTGGGGAATATGGCAGAATGCAGATTCCCTCTGACAGTAATGGACAAAGACAGCTCCTGCGTGGGCTTATGAATATCCGTGAGCCGGGGGAAGTACCTGCAGATGTACTGAAAATTCAGGATGAATATTTGACAGCAGAAGCCGGGAAAAAACAGAAAGTGACTTTGGATACGCTTACCCCGATCCGGGACGGCATTTACCTTTGGCAGGGAGATATTACCCGTCTTGCGGTAGATGCTATTGTAAATGCTGCAAACAGTGGAATGACAGGATGTTACATTCCAAATCACAGATGTATAGACAATTGTATTCATACTTATGCAGGAATGCAGCTTCGTGCAGAATGTGAGAAAATGATGCAGCGTCAGGGATATGCAGAACCTACGGGCAGAGCAAAGATTACCAGAGCATATAACCTGCCGTGTAAATATATTCTCCATACAGTCGGACCGATTGTGGGAGGAAGACTTACGGAGCGGGAATGTCAATTACTTGCAAGCTGTTATCAGTCCTGTCTGGAACTGGCGGCAGAGAACCAATTGGAAAGTGTGGCATTTTGCTGCATTTCTACAGGGGAATTTCATTTTCCAAATGACAAGGCGGCAGAAATTGCGGTGCAGAGCGTTACTGATTTCATGAAAAAGGAAACAAGTGTAAAGAAGGTGCTATTTAATGTTTTCAAAGATATGGACCGGGAAATCTACAGAGAATTACTCCGATAAACTGGAAGAACTGCAAAAGGTTATTCGTGAGGCAGATGCAGTTGCAATCGGGGCAGGTTCCGGACTTTCGACTTCTGCAGGTTATACCTATGGAGGTGAACGATTTCAAAAGCTGTTTCCGGATTTTATAGAAGCGTATCATATTCCAGATATGTATACAGGCGGATTCTGGCACTATGAGACTTTGGAAGAATACTGGGGATGGTGGAGTCGTCACATTTATTATAACCGCTACACAGAGATTCCCAAAACGACTTATAACAGGTTGCTGGAACTTGTGAAAGAGAAAGATTATTTTGTAATTACGACCAATGTGGATCATTGTTTTCAAAGAGCTGGATTTGATAAAAAACGGTTGTTTTATATGCAGGGAGATTATGGGCTTTGGCAGTGCAGTGTTCCGTGCCATCAGAAAACCTATGATAATGAAGCTGTTGTGCGAAAAATGGTAGAGAAACAGAAAGACAGAAAGGTTCCGTCAGAACTGATTCCACGTTGCCCGGTCTGTGGAAGCCCCATGATCATGAATCTTCGCTGCGATAATACCTTTGTGCAGGATGAAGGTTGGTATCAGGCGAAACAGAGATATGATGAATTTATACGAAGACATGAAAATCTGAAGATTGTTTATCTGGAACTGGGTGTTGGTATGAATACGCCGGTCTGGATTAAATATCCGTTCTGGAAAATGACCCGGCAGAATCTGGAAGCCACATATGTTTGTATTAATTATGATAAGGCTGTGGCACCGGAGGAGATAAAAAAACAATCTATTTGTATTGAAGGGGATATTGATTTTGTGTTATCATCTATGTTTTTTCTTAGTTAAGTCTTTTTAGATTTTCTTCTATAAAATTCCAAAATTCGGGTAAGTCGATGCCTGTTCCGACCAAAGCGTTTGGTTCTTTTCCGGATATGCCGTAAAAATCACATACAGTTCTTCCGTAGCAAGGTCCTTTATCCATACAAATTTCTACATATGCGGGTTTTGTTGTAAACAAATCTTATCTGGTTACATATGCCATAGCAGTCCCATCATTACGATGGGTACACCTGAAGAAAAAACAATGTGTGCAGCTTCAGGGTCGGCTAAGATATTAAATTCAGCAGAAGCAGTATAATTTCCAAGTGCATATGCACCGCCCATCAGTATAATTTGCTTTATTTTGTCACCAATTTGCGGATTTAAACGAAGTGCCATACCAATGTCAGATAAAGGGCCAACTGGAACTAATGTAATTTTTTCTTTTGAATTTATCAATGTTTCAATAATAAATGTTACAAATGGAGTTGGTACGAAATGTTTCAGCTTTTACAGTTCAGGCATTAGAAAAGGGATAAAGAGGCGCTTGTAGATTTGGCGAAAGAGTTAGACCTGGAAGATATAATAGGAAAGTTATAGATGATTTTTAGCCTTTGTTTTGTTTTTTTCGATTCCTCTATTTACAATATCTGATATTATGCTATACTAAATTAAGTTAGTAAAACCTAATAATAAATGGAATATAAATAGCATGTTGTCTGGAATAAATTATCGACTGGGCAGTCAGGAGGAAAATATGGTTAAGACTACTTTAAAAATTGATGGTATGATGTGCGGAATGTGTGAATCACATATGAACGATTTGATTCGAAATCATTACGATGTGAAGAAGGTGAATTCCTCTGTATCAAAAGGAGAGACTGAGATTATTAGTGAGAATGAACTGGATTTATCAGAGCTGGGAGAACAGGTCAATGGAATTGGCTATGAGCTTATTGATGTAAAGACAGAACCGTATCAGAAAAAGAAATTTTTCTTGTTCAAATAGGGGTTCGATAAAAGGATGAAGAAGAGATTGTCAGGAAGGAGTCACAATGTTCTTAGAGATTAATCAGATTAAGAAGAACTATGGGGAAGGCGAGAGCCGCGTGGAAGTACTGAAAGGTATTGACATGGAAATTAAGAAAGGGGAATTCTGTGTGTTGCTTGGACCATCCGGTTCAGGTAAATCCACGCTATTAAATATTATTGGTGGAATTGAGCAGGCAGACAGTGGAAGTATTGTTATTGATGGTCAGAGAATGGAAGATATGAATGAAAAGACGCTGACGCTTTACCGTAGAAATCATCTGGGTTATATTTTTCAAATGTATAATCTGATTCCCAATCTGAATATCCGGGAAAATATAGAGGTGGGCGGA
Organism: uncultured bacterium; assembly: GCA_905216215.1. Taxonomy (GTDB): domain Bacteria; phylum Bacillota; class Clostridia; order Lachnospirales; family Lachnospiraceae; genus Allocoprococcus. Next base: position 19,317 of record CAJMSZ010000019.1, read on the forward strand.
TATTTGAGCAGGTATCCACTGGATACGGATGATATTTTAAAAACACTGGGACTTTATGAACATAGAAATAAGCTACCAAATCAGCTTTCTGGAGGACAGCAGCAGCGTACAGCTATTGGACGTGCAATTGTGAAGAATCCAGATATTCTTTTGTGTGATGAGCCGACAGGAGCATTGGATTATCATACTTCGAAAGAAATTCTGGGACTTCTGGAAAAAGTAAATAAGAAGTATGGAAATACAATCATTATGGTGACACATAACGATGCAATTAAAAATATGGCAGATCGTGTGCTGAAGTTAAGAGATGGTCAGATTCAGAAGGACTATGTCAATGAAAATAAAATTTCAGCTGCAGATTTGGAATGGTAGGAGGGAGTACTATGAGAAACCCTCTGAACAAAAGATGGAAGCGGGAATTAAAGGAAGATTTTGGGAAGTATCTGGTGATTTTTCTCTTTCTTGCAGGAACAATTGCATTGGTATCCGGATTCTTGGTTGCCAGCGACAGCATGATTTATTCTTACGATGAAAGTTTTGAGAAATATCAGATTGAAGATGGTAATTTTGAATTGTCGGAAAAGGCAGACCAAAGTTTGATTGATTCACTGGGAAGAGAAGCTGCTGTCACGATATATGAGAATTTCTATGTGGAAGAGGAAACTAAAGAGGTAGACAGCACACTTCGGATTTTCAAAAACAGAAGTGATGAGATAGATGGTGTCTGCATTATGGATGGTGAAATCCCAACGAAAAAGGGCGAGATTGCTATTGATCGTATGTATGCAGATAACAATAATCTGAAGGTGGGCGATACCATTACAGTAGGAAAGAAGAAGCTGGATATCGTAGGACTCGTAGCCCTCTCTGATTACAGTGCCCTGTTTTCCAACAATTCGGACTTGATGTTTGATTCTATTAAATTTGGTGTTGCAGTTGTCGTACCAGAGCAGTTTGAGGACTTTGGAGATACTCATTTTCATGCCTCTTACGCATGGAAATATAAGAACAAGCCTGAAGATGACACAGAAGCAAAAGAAATGTCAGAAGACTTTCTGAAGGTTCTGACTTCCCACACTATACCGACAAATTATATTCCACAGTATTTGAATCAAGCCATTCATTTTACCGGGGATGATATGGTGGGAGATAATTCCATGTTTACGGCGTTCTTATATATTGTGGTGGCTATCATTGCATTTATTATAGCAATTACCACAACGAGTACTATCTGGAAGGAAGCAAATGTGATTGGAACTCTTCGTGCTTCCGGTTACAAGAGGAGTGAACTGATTCTTCATTATATGGAGCTGCCCGTGATTGTAATGCTGATTGCAGCGGTTGTGGGAAATATCCTTGGATATACCGTGTTAAAAGAATACATGGCAGCCATGTATTACGGAAGCTACAGCCTGCCGACTTATGTAACAAGATGGAATGGGGATGCCTTTGTAAAGACAACTGTAGTGCCCCTTGTGATTATGATTTTGATTAATCTACTCCTTCTGGCACGGAAAATGCGGATGTCACCGCTTCGGTTTATCCGGAGAGATTTTACGAAAAACAAGAAGAAATCGGCAATCCGTCTGAACGAGAGGATTCCATTTATCCAGCGTTTTCGTATGCGTATTATTTTCCAGAATATGCCCAACTATCTGATGATTTTTATTGGTGTATTTATGGCAAATTTTATTATTTTGTTTGGCCTTATGATGTCACCGCTTTTGGACCATTTTTCTGAAGAGATTGTAGATAATATGATTTGTAGCTATCAGTATGTTTTGAAAACTCCTGTGGAGACGGAAATGGATGGAGCAGAGAAATATTGTGCAGGTTCACTGAAGACCCTGGAAGGAAGCTTCAAGAGCGAAGAGGTTACCATTTATGGCATTGAGGATGACAGTGAGTATATCCATTTGAATATCAAAAAGAATGAAATTTATATTTCCAGTGCCTATGCAGAAAAATACCATCTTGAGAAAAACGATGAGATTGTGCTGAAAGAAGAGTATACAGATAAGGAACATGCCTTTGAAGTAGCAGGAATCTACGATTATCCGGCATCCATTGCAGTTTTCATGAATCAGGAGGAATTCTGGGATACCTTCGATAAGGAAGAAGGATATTTCAATGGATATTTTTCAGATGAAAAGCTGACAGATGTGGATGAAAAACTGATTGCAACCACTATTGGAAAGGATGACCTTACGAAGACATCGAGACAGTTAAAAGTTTCTATGGGGAATGCCATGCAGTTGTTTTATGTTTTTGGAGTGCTGATGTTTATCATGATAATCTATTTGTTATCAAAGATTATTATTGAAAAAAATGCATTGTCCATTTCCATGGCGAAGATTCTGGGGTACAGTAACAAAGAAATCAACCGGCTATACATTACTTCGACAACCATTGTGACGATCCTATCTATGTTGATAACGATTCCACTCTGCAATGTGTTGATGGATAAAATCTGTGAATTCATATTCATGAGCTATCCGGGATATTTCGCATATTATGTGCCGGGCAGAGTTTTTGCAGAAATGTTTGCTATGGGTGTTATTTCTTATTTGGTTGTTGTATGGTTTCAGATGAGGAAAATCCGGAGAATCCCGATGAGTGAAGCACTGAAAAATGTAGAATAGACTTTATGGTTTAATAAGCAATATTGAAATGCGGGAACTTATTGAGAAAATATTTCAATAGAGTAAAAATAAGATAAAATTTTTAAATTTAACTTGAAATTCTGGTACAGGGGGTTTTATACTAACGTATGCTATATTGATTCAAACATGTACAGGAGGTAGTAGAGATGTTGAAATGTTTTGAAGATATCAACTGGAAGAAAACAGGAATTTTTGCAGCAGGTGTTGCATTTGGAACAGCCGGCATTAAGGTTTTATCAAGTAAGGATGCAAAGAAGCTGTATACAAACTGTACAGCAGCTGTATTAAGAGCAAAGACTTGTGTGATGAATACTGTTTCGGTAGTTCAGGAGAATGCGGAAGATATTCTTGCTGATGCAAAAGCAATCAATGAAGAAAGAGAAGCAGAAGCAGAAGCGGCTGAATTCGAAGATCTTGAGACAGAGGATTTCGAAGAGGAAGTAACTGAATAAAGCTTACCGGGCACCTGCTGATTCTAGTAGGTGTCTTTTCTGCTGAGAAGGTGTTAAGAAGAAATGAAATTTACAATTAAACATGAGACAAAATGCCGTATGCGTATTCATGTAGCTGGTCCTCATATGTCTTACGCGCAGGCGGATACATTATTATATTATTTACAAAATCAGGATCAGATTACCTTTGCAAAGGTTTATGAACGCACGGCAGATGCAGTCCTTGAATATGCCGGTGAACGCTCAGAGCTTATTATGACATTAAGAAAGTTTCACTATTCAGAGGTGGAGGTTCCGGCAGAGGTCATTCAGAATTCGGGCAGAGAAATGAATGCGGATTACCAGGAGAAGCTGGTCACAAAGGTAGCACTTCACTATGCATCAAAGTGGTTTCTACCATATCCGGTGCGGGCATGTATTGTAACATGGAAGTCGCTCAGATATCTGAAAGAAGGTATTGTGACCTTATGGAATCGTAAGATAGAGGTTCCGGTACTGGATGCCACGGCAATTGGCGTTTCTATTTTAAGAGACGATATCGGTACTGCCGGATCGGTGATGTTCCTGCTTGGAATTGGCGAGCTTTTAGAAGAGTGGACACATAAAAAATCGGTAGATGATTTGGCAAGAAGGATGTCTTTGAATATCACCAAAGTCTGGGTAATGGAGAATGGAAAAGAAGTCTTGAAGTCATCCAATGAAGTGAAGACCGGAGACCATGTTGTCGTACATATGGGCAATGTGATTCCTTATGATGGAAATGTAGTCAGGGGTGAAGCCATGGTAAATCAGGCTTCTTTAACCGGGGAATCTGTTCCAGTCAGAAGAATGGAAGGTTCCAGTGTTTATGCCGGAACAGTAGTAGAAGAAGGCGAGCTTGTTGTCTGTGTAAATGCAGTAGAAGGTTCCAGCCGCTTTGAAAAAATTGTGACTATGATTGAAGAATCAGAAAAACTGAAGTCCGGTCTGGAAAGCAAGGCAGAGCATCTTGCCGACAGACTTGTTCCATATACGCTTGGCGGCACTGCACTTACCTATTTGCTTACAAGAAATGTAACCAAGGCACTGTCAGTGTTAATGGTGGATTTTTCCTGCGCACTGAAGCTTGCTATGCCACTTTCGGTATTATCCGCAATCAGGGAAGCAAGTATGCGCAATATAACGGTTAAGGGTGGTAAATATATGGAGGCGATTGCAGAAGCGGATACCATTGTATTTGACAAGACAGGCACCCTTACCAAAGCACAGCCGACTGTAGTAGATGTGGTTTCCTTTAATGGAGAAGAACCGGATGAACTGCTCCGTATTGCAGCTTGTTTAGAAGAACACTTCCCTCATTCCATGGCGAAAGCAGTTGTAAATGCAGCAAATGAGAAAAATCTGCAGCATGAGGAAATGCATAGTAAAGTGGAATACATCGTAGCACATGGTATTTCTACCACTATTGGAGAAAAACGTGCGATTATCGGAAGCTATCATTTTGTATTTGAAGATGAACGGTGCATGATTCCGGAAGGTGCAGAAGAAAAATTTGAATCGCTTCCGTCAGAGTATTCACAGCTTTATCTGGCAATTGACGGAGTTTTGGCTGCGGTTATTTGTATCGAAGATCCTCTTCGTGAGGAAGCATCGGACGTAATCGCTTCTCTGCGCAAGTCAGGTTTCAGCAAGATTGTAATGATGACAGGTGACAGTGAGCGTACTGCTGCTTCTGTTGCCAAGCGTGTGGGAGTGGATGAATATTATTCAGAAGTGCTTCCGGAAGATAAGGCGATGTTCGTGGAGCAGCAGAAAGCCCAGGGCAGAAAGGTTGTGATGATTGGGGATGGAATCAATGATTCTCCGGCGTTATCCGCAGCAGATGTAGGAATTGCGATCAGCGATGGAGCAGAAATTGCAAGGGAAATCGCTGACATTACAGCAGGGGCAGATGATTTGTATCAGATTGTCACATTGAAATACTTAAGTGATGCTCTGATGAAGCGGATTCGTAAGAATTACCGCGTCATTGTAAGTTTTAATACGATGTTAATTTTACTTGGAGTTGGCGGAATCATTCAGCCTACGACTTCGGCATTATTACATAATACTTCCACATTATTTATCGGTTGGAAGAGTATGGATAATCTATTATAAAATATTTGATAACCAGAATGACAGGCCAGAAACGGTCTGTCATTTTTGTGTTGTTTTGTACGATTACAGTATTGCATTCTTCTGCATTTTATGTATAATGTTTATTTGTCAGGTAATTATTGAAAAAAAGTATAGTATTACAAAACTGGAGGTAACATTGTGGATATTGGTAAGAAGCTTAAGGAGTTGCGTTTACAGAATGATCTGACGCTAAGTGACCTTGCTTCAAGAAGTGAACTGACAAAAGGTTTTCTGTCGCAGGTAGAACGTAATCAGACTGCTCCAAGCATCGCGACACTGGAGGACATTCTGGAAGCACTTGGAACGAATTTATCTGAATTTTTCCGGGAAGAGGAAGAAACACAGATTGTTTTTGGAGTACAGGATTTCTTTGAGGATAAACAGGATGATTACACCATAGAATGGGTGATACCAAATGCGCAGAAGAATCAGATGGAGCCGATTCTGCTCACATTAGCTCCCCATAAAAGTAGTCAGGAAATGCTGGCTCATCAAGGGGAAGAATTCGGTTATGTATTGAAGGGAAATGTGACGCTGGTGCGTGGCAATAAGAAGTATAAATTAAAGGCACAGGAAACCTTTTATATGGATGGAACAAAAAGCCATTATTTATACAATCATGGCAGTAATGAAGCGAAAGTGTTGTGGGTTACAACACCGCCAATGTTTTAGGAAGGAGAAGGTGAGAGATGGAGGAAAAGAAACTAATCGAGTTTCGTAATATTGTCAAGAACTTTGATGGACAGATTGTGTTAAAGGGCGTTAATCTGGATATCTACGAAAATGAATTTGTGACTCTGCTTGGTCCAAGCGGATGTGGGAAGACGACCCTGCTTCGTATTCTCGGTGGATTTTTGGATGCGGATGAAGGAAAAGTGATTTTTGATGGGGAGGAAATCAGTCAGAAACCGCCCTATGAGAGGGAGCTGAATACGGTCTTTCAGAAGTATGCATTGTTTCCACATCTGAGTGTATATGAAAATATTGCATTTGGCCTGAAAATCAAGAAGATGAGTAAGGATATTATTGACCAGAAGGTTATGAAGATGTTAAAACTGATTGGTCTGGAAGGATATGAAGATAAGAATACCACGCTTCTTTCCGGGGGACAGCAGCAGAGAGTTGCCATTGCCCGTGCCCTGGTAAATGAACCTAAAGTACTCCTTTTGGATGAGCCCCTTGCAGCTCTGGATTTAAAGCTCCGTAAAGAAATGCAGTACGAATTGAAACGGATTCAGCAGGAGGTAGGAATTACCTTTATTTTCGTAACCCATGACCAGGAAGAAGCACTTACCATGTCAGATAAAATTGTGGTTATGAAGAATGGTGAGATTTTACAGATTGGAACACCACAGGAAATTTACAATGAACCTGCAAACCGTTATGTTGCAAATTTCATTGGGGAAAGCAATATTTTACCAGGAACCATGCTGGAAGATTATAAAGTACGGTTTGATGATATTACCTTTGATTGTGTAGACTTCGGATTCAAAGAGAATGAGAAGGTAGATGTGGTAATCCGGCCGGAAGATATTGACATTGTAGATGTGAAAGATGGTAAAATGACCGGAGAAGTTTTAAGTGTACTTTTTAAAGGTGTTCACTATGAGATTATCGTGGAGACGGTTCCAGGAACCAGTGTTACGGTAAATATGCGTGTGATTCACAACCAGGATGTAACCAGTAAGGACGGAAAAGAGAAAATCAGTGCTAACAATTTCTACGTGGATGTGGAAGATGTCAAAGATTTGGATGACAAAGAAATCATTGCGCGTTCCAATGCACAGGCGTGGGACCCGGTAAATGATGAGTATATTTCCATTGCAAAAATTGAATATGATCTTTCCGAAGAAGAAGGACAGTATCCGGTTAAATTCTCTACATCCAACGGAACCAGTGTGGAACGTACCATTTTTGTAGTCAACCAGCCGTTTGTTAAGAATGAAAAAGCAAACGAAGCAGTTATGGCATTCAATTTCGTTAAGACGGTCGATGAAATCCTGGAATCCCAGACATTGGATACGGATTTGAAAACCTGGGCAAATGCACAGGGATGGAAACTCAGCAATGAAGAAGAAAGCGTAGATATTAGTGTGGATTATGATTTTGAACCCGAAGAGGTGAAGGAAGGAATTTACAAGATTACTTTCTCGACAACAGGACGGGAATTTAAGATTCATACCACAGATTACACGGCAGAAGGTCAGGAGGTCGGACTGACATTTTTCCCGGAAGATATTCATGTTATGCCGAAGGTGATATATTAAGATGAAGAAATTTTCGCAATTAGCAATCCCCTATATGATTTGGGCAGGGCTGATGCTGATTCTCCCCATGGCTCTGATTGCACTTTATTCGATTGTTGAGCCGGGAAACAGTATCATCTCCTTTTCCCTGACGCTGGAACATTACGTCAAATTTTTCACCGACCCTGATTTTTTGATTATTCTTTGGCGTTCCCTTGTGATTGCACTGAAAACAACGGTTATCTGTCTGCTTCTCGGATATCCTGTGGCATATTTTATTGCAAGAAGCAGTGAGAAAATGCAGAATATTCTGGTTCTGTGCATTACGCTTCCAACATGGATTAATATGTTGGTCCGCACATATGCGTGGATTGGACTTTTGAGCGAAGGCGGTATGGTGCAGAGGTTCTTAAGTCTGCTTGGACTTGGAAATACAGAGCTTCTTTATACAGAAGGGGCAGTTCTGCTTGGAATGGTGTATAACTTTGTTCCGTTTATGATTCTGCAGATTAATACCTCTTTATGTAAAATGGATCACTCCCTTCTAGAAGCAAGTGCTGATTTGGGAGCCAATCCGGTACAGGCTTTTTTAAGAGTAACATTGCCACTTTCTCTTCCGGGTGTCATTAATGGAATTACCCTTGTCTTTCTGCCGGCAGTCAGTTCCTTCTTTATTCCGAAACTGCTTGGTGGCGGACAGTACTTCCTGATTGGAAACCTGATAGAAAACCAGTTCATTACAGTAGGAGAATGGAACTTCGGAAGTGCCATTTCCATGATTATGGCAGCGATTATGATGCTGCTGATGATGCTGGTACGGAAAGTAGAAGTACGAAACAGAGGCGGAAAGGAGGAGTAATCAGTATGAAGAAAAGAAAACGTACCTTTGGCTCGATTTTGATGATTTTAATGATTATCTTCTTTTATCTGCCAATTTTATACATGATTGTTTATTCCTTTAACGATGGAAAATCCTTGACGGTATTTACCGGATTTTCCCTGCGCTGGTATAAGCACATGCTGGATTCCAGAGATATGATGGAAGCACTTTATACCACCTTTGGCGTGGCAATTCTGGCAACCGTTATTTCCACCATTGTGGGAACGATTACAGCTATTGGTCTTAGTAAGTCAAAAAAAGTAATCCGTGACTTGATGGACCAGATTAATAATCTGCCAATGATGAATCCGGAAATTGTAACGGCTATTGGATTTATGCTTTTGTTTATTACGTTCCATGTGGAAAAAGGGTATGCCACTATGCTTCTTGCTCATATTGCTTTTTGTATTCCATACGTCATGTTGTCTGTCATGCCGAAAATCCGTTCTCTGGATAAGAATCTGGCAGATGCTGCCATGGATTTGGGAGCAACTCCCTGGCAGGCACTTACGAAGGTAATTGTACCGCAGATAACACCCGGAATTATTTCCGGTGCTTTGATTGCATTTACCATGTCAGTAGATGATTTTATCATTTCTTATTTTGTAACCGGACGAGGAGTAAAGAACTTAAGTATCATGGTCTACACCATGAGCAAGCGTGTCAATCCAAGTATCAACGCTATTTCCACTCTGGTGGTGGTTATTATTACGATTGCACTTGTTCTGTTGAATGTGATACCGATGTTTGTGAAGAAGAAAGAGGTTCTTCAGGGAAATCGCGGACGTAAGGTTCTGATTCCTGCGGTAGCAACGTTTGTAATGATATTGATTGTGAGTGGTCTGTTCTATTATAGAGGTGAAAACAGTACACGGTCATTTGAAGGACAGACCTTGCATCTTTATAACTGGGGGGAATACACAGGAGAAAATATTATCGGTGATTTTGAAGAGGCTACAGGGGCCACTGTGGTTATGGAAAATTTTGATTCCAATGAACAGATGTATATCAAAGTTGCAAATGGAGAGTCCTATGATATTCTTGTTCCAAGTGATTATATGATACAGCGTCTGATTGAGGAAGATTATTTGCAGAAACTGGATCCGTCCAAGCTTGATTGCATGGACAAGCTGGTTGATGAGGTCAGAGGACTTCCTTATGATCCGGGTAACGAATATTCGGTGCCTTACTTCTGGGGAACAGTAGGAATTGTTTATGATAAGACTAAGGTAGACCTTGCGGATCTGGAAAAGGAAGGATACAATATCTTCCTGGATGAAAAGTATAAAGGAGATATTTATCTGTATGATTCGGAGCGGGATTCCTTTATGATGGCATTAAAGGCACTGGGATATTCTATGAATACGGAAAACGAATCGGAGATTCAGGAAGCTTATGACTGGCTGGTACAGTGTGTGCAGACCATGAAGCCGGAAATCGTAACGGATGAGATTATTGACAATATGGCACAGGGCAGGAAAGCATTGGGACTGATTTATTCAGGAGATGCAGCCTATGTTATGAGCGAGAATGAAGATATGGGATTCTATTTGCCGGAAGAAGGGACCAATCTCTGGTCGGATGCCATGGTGATTCCGAAGAATGCGAAGAATCCGGAACTGGCTCATGCATTTATCAATTTCGCATCAGATTATGAAGGCGCATATGATAATTCCAGTTATGTGGGTTACACTTCTTCGAACAAAGAAGTTATGGAAGAACTCTACGGTGAGGGAGGAGAATACGAAGGAATCGACGCTTATATGCCGAGAGTCGGATATGAGAAAGATGAGGTCTTTGTGTACAATGAAGAAACCAAAAAGATAATCAGTAACCTGTGGAGCAAGGTGAAAATAGCAGCAAGTAATGCAAAATAGTAATGTTTTATAGTAGATAAGTCGTATCTCGTCACAGTCTGTCAGACGAATGAGGATGCGACTTATCTTTTTTACTGAAAATTTGTCACCAAAACGGGAAAAATATGGTACAATTATAAGCAGATATAAAAATATGTAGAAGAGGTTTATTTATGGAACGGGATAATGCGAAGGTACTGAACAGTCATACGATAGAGAAAGAACTGGAGATACAGTCAACACTGCTGGACTGCGTGCGAACTCTTTCTGAGATAGAGGATACGCAGCTTGCCATAGATTCTTTTCTGGAGATTCTTGCAGAATATTATAAAGCAGATCGTGCGTATATTTTTGAATTTTCGAATGATAATCAGAAGATGGATAATACATATGAGTGGTGCAGAGAAGGTGTGGTTCCGGCCATGGACATCCTTCAGAATCTGGATATTCATCTGCTTGATCTGTGGATGGACAAGTTTATGCAGGGGGGAGCATTCTATCTGTCTTCACTGGAGCATCAGTATGCGAAGGAGTCAGATGAATATCGCATTCTGCATGAGCAGGATATAGAGAGTCTGATTGCAGCACCGCTCATGAAGAACAAAGATATTGTAGGGTTTGTTGGAGTGGACAATCCTACGATAAATATTGACTCCAAGGTGCTCATTGTGTCAATTACCTCTTTTATTTATAATGATATCAGACGAAGAAAGAATATGGAAATGCTCAGAAAGCTGAGTTATTATGATTCTCTGACAAATGCCTACAATCGAAATGCATATTTCGGTGAACTGGAGAGACTGGAAGAAGAGGGGACAGGTACACTGGGAATTGTTTATGCCGATGTGAATGGGTTGAAACGGGTGAACGATACCATGGGACATAAAGCAGGTGACCATTTGATTGTCAGTGTTGCAGACAAGTTATTCCAATGTTTGCCGGGTGGGGAAGTATACAGAGTCGGTGGGGATGAATTTATTGTGTTTTGCAAGAATTTACCCAAAGAGCAGTTTGAAACCATGGTTGATAATCTGCAAAGAAGCTGGGATGAAGAAAGCTCGGCTGCTGTGGGTGTTGTCTGGACAGACAGAACAGAAGAGATTGAAAGCAAAGTTTCTGCTGCAGAGAAGAAGATGTATATTGGAAAACGCAAATTCTATGAAAGAAGAGGGATGGAGCGCAGGAGCGATTCCAGACGGTAAAATAGAGAAGGTATGTATTGCAGATAAAAAGGTCCGAGGGGCCTTTTTTGCGTTAGAGACAAAGCAAGCTTCCCTTGTTGACAAATTTTGGTCTTAAGCATAAAATAAATATACTTTGCAAAATGTGTTAAGACAGCAAATGAGGGAGGAATGAAAATGAGCAGAATTGAACAGGAAATACATGGGATTATAGACAGCCTGACAATAGATTACGATAAAGACAGACCGATTGACAAGATGAATAATCTGGGCAATCAGCCCGATAAAGAAAAGATTACGGATATTATTGATAAGCTTTTCAAAATTATGTATCCCGGATATTTTCGAGATCGTGCACATAAAGTCTATGATATGCGTAATTATACGACTATGCTTATTGAGGATGTAATGTATCGCCTGAATCAGCAGATTAAGACAGCACTCTGGTTCAGCCCTGAAAACGAGAAGTTTGATGTTTCATTTTTGGAAGCAGAGGCAGAACGGCTCTCTATTGCTTTTTTTAAAAAAATCCCGGAAATCAGAGCTTACTTGGATACGGATTTGCAGGCGGCATATGATGGAGACCCGGCAGCTTATTATAAGGATGAAATCATTTTGGCTTATCCGGGCTTTTATGCAATTACAGTAAACAGAATTGCCCATGAACTATTTTGCCTGGGAGTGCCGATGATTCCAAGAATTATGACAGAACATGCACATAGTATTACGGGAATTGATATTCATCCGGGTGCAACCATTGGGAAATATTTCTTTATTGATCATGGCACGGGTATTGTTATTGGTGAGACAACGGAGATTGGTGAACATGTGAAGATATATCAGGGCGTTACTTTAGGCGCATTGTCGACCAGGGGTGGTCAGAGCCTTCGCGGAGTCAAGCGACACCCCAAATTAGAGGATAATGTGACGATTTATGCAGGTGCGTCTATTTTGGGCGGCAATACAGTAATTGGAGAAGGTGCGGTGATTGGAAGTAATGTATTTATCACCAATTCAGTTGAACCAGGAGCACGTGTAAGTATCAAAAATCAGGAATTGCATATTAAAAAAGGTCAGAAGTCCGTGGTGGAGAAATGCAATCTGGAGCAGGAAGAACCATGGGAAACGAATGAAGGAAAGGCCTAAATCACAGGAAAGACGAAGGAAAAGAAATGGGATTAGCAGAACTGTTTATTTTGGCGGCAGGATTATCTATGGATGCATTTGCGGTATCCATATGTAAAGGCTTGTCATTGGGAAAAATCAAAGTAAAACATATGTGTATCACCGGGTTGTGGTTTGGGGGATTTCAGGCTCTGATGCCATTAATCGGATATTTTCTGGGAAGCTTCTTCGCAGACAAGATTACAAAATATGACCACTGGATAGCATTTGTACTGCTTGTGATTATTGGAGCCAATATGGTGAAGGAGGCATTTGGAGAAGAAGAGAAAGTTGATGCTTCGCTTAAATTTATGGATATGCTGATTCTTGCGGTTGCAACAAGTATTGACGCTCTGGCGGTGGGGGTAACGTTTGCATTTATGCAGGTATCCATTATTCCGGCGGTCTCTTTTATCGGAGTGGTTACTTTCGTCTGTTCTGCAGCAGGAATTAAGATTGGAAGTATTTTCGGAACAAAGTATCAATCGAAGGCAGAACTTTTTGGAGGATTGGTTCTGATTGGAATTGGAATAAAAATTCTGCTGGAAGGTGTCGGGATATTGGGATAACGTAATTTACTTCAGGAGAACGCATTACAGATTTGTGCCTTGAAACTATTATTAGCGAGTGCTATAATTATAGTAGTTGTAGAAAATGTGCTACAGTATGCAGCACAAGCGGGAGGCTGCAAATGAAAAATAATATTTTTTTAGAAAATACACCGAAATTTACTTTCGAGGATTATATGTCTTTCAATCAGGAATCGCGTGGAAATATGGGGGATATGCTCCCGGTTCAGGTATACCGTCTGTTGGAATATTCACTGAGAGAAGAACTGATAGAGCGGTTTGGGGTGGACAGGCAGATTGAAATTTTTCGAAATGCAGGATATCGGGCCGGCCTCTATTTCGCAAATCATTTACTGGATTTAACACTTCCATTGAATCAGTTTGTTGCACAGTTACAGCAGCGTATGGAAGAGATGAAGATAGGAGTATTAAGGTTGGAGCAAATGGATGAAGCATCGGGTAAGTTCGTACTTACTATCGCAGAGGATGCGGATTGCTCAGGGCTTCCGGTATTGGGACAGACCATGTGTAATTACGATGAAGGATTTATTGCAGGAATCTTGATGGCTTATACAGGAAAACAATATACGGTAGTGGAAATAGATTGTTGGTCAACTGGAGACAGAGTGTGCAGATTTTCTGCAGAAGTGAAGCAGGAATAGAAGGTAAGGGGTGGAATCATATCATATATGGATGATCAAAACTGCGAATTATTATTTGAGTATCTTAGAAGTATTTTATACGATTCCGAGATTCATACGTTGGATATAGAAGTCTTGGATGATCCGTTTAAAAAGCTTGGAATGGGCCTTCAGTATCTGGAACAGGCTGTGAAGGAAATAAAGGCCTACACGGCAGCTTTGGCTGCAGGTAATTTATCATGTCCCTGTCCGGGACGTGAAAATTTCCTGTGTGAGAATTTAAAGAGTCTGCATGCAAATCTGAATCATCTAACCTTGCAGGCAAAGCTGGTGGCAGGGGGAGATTATTCGCAGAAGGTTTCTTATATGGGAGAATTTTCTGAGGCATTTAACACGATGATAAGACAGCTTTGTGAGCGGGATGAACTGTTAAAGCTGGAAACGGAGCGGGCAAAGAAGAAAGCAGACAGTCTTGAAGACCATGCCTATACGGACATGCTTACCTATATCGGCAATCGTTACTACTTCGAAGAAAAAACCAGTGCGTTATTAAAGGAACATTGCCCCTTTACATTATGCTATGTGGATTTGGACCATTTAAAGTATATCAATGATAAATTTGGCCATATGGAGGGGGATAAGTATCTGAAAGACTTTGTGCATGTCGTGAAGCAGAGAATTCGAAGTGATGATATTTTTGCCAGAATGGGTGGAGATGAATTTTGCATTGTATTTCTGAAATGTGAAAAGAGTATTGTACAGGAGAAGATAGAACAAATTCTTATTGAATTTGAAAATACAGCTCATCAGGAGTATTTTGCAAGCTTCAGCTACGGAATTATCGAAGCGAAAGATGGCGAAAAAGAATGGACCATCGGTGAAATGTTAGAAGCTGCGGACAAAGCTATGTACGAGCAGAAGCGCATCCATAAGCAGAAATATAAAAATGAGCTGGAGTGAGGCAAGAAGGATATCTGGAAAGGATATCCTTTTTTGTACGTAAAATGATGTTCATTTGTTGAATATTCAACATAAATTTTACAAAATATTTTTTATAATGCAGGTGAAAAGAAGAAAATTTAGAAATATATGATGAGGAGGAACAGAAAATGAATCAAAAAATGTTTTGTTTTCAATGTGAACAGACCGCAGGTTGTGCAGGATGTATGGGAGCAGCAGGGGTCTGTGGAAAGAAGGCGGATACCGCAAAGCTTCAGGATAAGCTGACCGGTGCGCTTATTGGAATTGCCAGAGCCTGTGATGGTAACGAGCATTTGATTTCCGAAGCTACCGATAAGTTAATCCTGGAAGGACTGTTTACAGCAGTTACCAATGTCAATTTTGATAACGTGACGATTCAGAAGCTGATAGAACGTATAGAAGAAGAAAAAAGAAACTGTATTCCGATGTGCTATGAATGTGAGTCCCGGTGTGGGAAAAATGATGCTTATGACATGGAGTTACTGTGGAATGCCCCGGAGGATATCCGTTCATTGAAATCTTTGATCTTGTTTGGAATCCGTGGAATGGCAGCCTATGCTTACCATGCTGCGGTACTTGGATATACGGATCAGGAAGTCAACCGATTCTTCTATAAGGCACTTTTTGCTATCGGAATGGACTGGGGGATGGAAGAACTTTTGCCAATTGTCATGGAAGTCGGAGAAAAGAATTTAAAGTGCATGGCACTTCTTGATAAGGCAAATACAGAGACATATGGACATCCAAGTCCGGTAGAAGTTCCGCTTATGGTAGAAAAAGGAGCATTTATTGTTATAACAGGACATGACCTTTATGATCTAAAGCAGCTTTTGGAGCAGACAGAAGGAAAAGGAATCAATGTGTATACACATGGGGAAATGCTCCCTGCCCATGCATATCCGGAACTGAAGAAATACAAACATCTGAAAGGCAATTTCGGAACAGCATGGCAGAACCAGCAGAAGGAATTCGCAAATCTGCCTGCCCCAATCTTATTTACTACGAATTGCCTGATGCCGCCTAAGGAGAGCTACGCAGACCGTGTATTTACAACGGAAATGGTAGAGTTCCCGGAAATGGTGCATATCGGGGAATCCAAAGATTTCACACCTGTGATTGAAAAAGCATTGGAACTTGGCGGTTTTGCCGAAGATACACAGTTTACCGGAATCAATGGTGGAACCAAGGTGATGACAGGATTTGCACACAATGCAGTACTTTCGGTGGCAGATAAGGTTGTGGAGGCTGTAAAACAAGGCGAGATCAAGCATTTCTTCCTTGTTGGCGGATGTGACGGAGCAAGAGCTGGAAGAAATTATTATACAGAATTTGTAAAACAGGCACCGGCAGATAGTGTGATTCTTACCCTTGCCTGTGGGAAATACCGGTTTAATGATATGGACCTTGGAACTGTGGCAGGACTTCCGAGGCTGATGGATATGGGACAGTGTAATGACGCTTACAGCGCAATCCAGGTTGCGGTAGCACTGGCAAATGCATTTGAATGTGGTGTGAACGATTTGCCACTTTCCATGGTATTATCATGGTATGAACAGAAGGCAGTCTGCATTTTGCTCACACTGTTGCATCTGGGTATCCGTAATATATTACTTGGGCCAACACTTCCGGCATTTATTTCGCCTAATGTCCTCAAGTATCTGGTGGACAATTATAATATCGGACCGATTACAACTCCGGAGGAAGATTTAAAAAAATTATTGTAACTGTTCAGAGCAAAGGCGGTGACAATCCCAGCTTCTACGGAGTAGGAGCAGCTATCCGAAGTGACCTTACCGGAAACGGCGCTGTAACTTCATATTCGACAAAGGGAGATGTGTCAGGCGCTTCAGAGAGCTCAGAATGGTCTGACTATGAAGCGGAAAACCATCTCAGATTAGCTAAAAAAGGTCCAGTGGACCTTTTTTGTTTAACAGGAAATTCTGATTGCAATGGTAGAGTTCTTTGTGTTAAGGTAAAGAAAAGTATGTACGCTGAACCCTGGACCGTGGAGTGACCATTCACAAAACGTAGCTTTGGCTGCCGAGTGTATTACCGGCAGATGCGAAGGATTGAATAAAGAAAAAATGGAAGGATTGTAGTTATGCAATATGCAAGAAAATTAAGAAAAGGTGACAAAGTAGCAATTGTAAGTTTGTCGAGTGGAATGCTTGGTGAAGAATTCTGCAGTCATAATATTGAAATTGGCGTAAAGAGGTTAAAAGAATATGGTTTGGATCCGGTATTTATGCCTAATACTTTGAAGGGGATTGAATATTTGCAAGCTCACCCGCAAGCAAGGGCGAAAGATCTAAAAGATGCATTTCTGGATAATTCTATTGCAGGGATTATTTGTGCAATTGGTG
>CAJMSZ010000020.1 GCA_905216215.1 uncultured bacterium
GGATATTTGGTAATTACTCATAAATTAGATAATGCTGGATATTCAGTTATACCAAATAAGAAAAGAAAAAAGAGAAAATTCGAATCAGAACGAAAAGTTTCATAAAGTCGTTCTTAACTGGTTACCCAGATGAATCGGCGAAAAGATACAGTATATGCAAGGCTGATGGAACAACTGCAAGGGCCTGTCTGCGGCTGTGCTGCAAGATGTTTGGAATTTCAGAAAAAAATCGCATGTTCAGTCGTCAGCAGTTAGATATACTGGCAGAGCGTCTTTGCAAGTGTGACAAAGATGCTTCAGATTCTATGCTGGACACGGCCCCTTATATCTAATTTTCTGGTAACATTTCCACATTCAGTAAAAGCAATTACGAAGTTTAAAATGTTTCTTATGGTTGTAAAATAGCTAAAAAGTGAATAGATGCAGATAAAGATAGAGGGGTTTCCCCTCTGTTTTTGTGTTTTCATAGACTTATTGAAAAAATTATCAATAAATTTTAAAAAAGTTATTGACAGATAATGGGTGTAAGCATATACTAACTAAGTAAAAAGAGTACATTTACCAAATGAAAGAAGGTGGAACATGATGCCTTTAACAATGGCTGAGAAGGGACGCGAGATTCAGATTAAGAAAATTGGAGGAAAAGACGAGACAAAACGTTTTTTAGAGAGCCTTGGTTTTGTAATTGGTGGATTCGTATCTGTTGTATCAGAAATAAATGGAAACTTGATTGTCAAAGTGAAAGAATCGCGTGTAGCGATTAGCAAAGAAATGGCGACTAAAATTATGGTATAGGAGGAGAATGGGATGGCTACATTAAGGGACGCAAAATGCGGGCAGACTGTTAAAGTTATGAAAGTTCATGGAGAAGGCGCTGTAAAGCGTAGAATCATGGATATGGGAATCACAAAGAATGTAGAAATCTACATTAGAAAAGTAGCACCGCTCGGAGACCCGGTGGAAGTAACCGTCAGAGGGTATGAATTATCCCTCAGAAAAGCGGATGCTGAAATGGTAGAAGTACAGTAAGTACATTTTTTTTGTATGAAGGTTAGAAATAACTAAAAAATATTTGTGATACATAATAGGAAAGAGAGGAAAACCATGAAAGTAAGAATTGCACTTGCAGGAAATCCGAATAGTGGTAAAACAACACTGTTTAATGCTTTGACAGGTTCTAATCAATTTGTTGGAAACTGGCCAGGCGTAACAGTAGAGAAAAAAGAAGGAAAGATTAAGGGCTATACAACAAAAGGAGAGGAAGCTATTCTTGTTGACCTTCCAGGGGTTTATTCATTATCACCTTACACTTTGGAAGAAGTTGTATCCAGAAACTATTTAGTAGGAGAAAAGCCGGATGCAATCATCAACATCATTGATGGAACCAATCTGGAAAGAAACTTATATCTGACAACACAGCTTACAGAACTTGGAATTCCGGTTATCGTTGCTGTTAACATGATGGATCTTGTTAAGAAGAACGGTGAAGAACTTGACATTGACAGACTTGGAAAAGATATTGGATGTAAAGTTGTTGAAATCTCCGCATTAAAGGGAGAAGGAATTGACCAGCTTGCACAGAGGGCTGTAGCAATTGCGAAAGGAAACAAGAAAACGGAACCTGCACATAAATTTGAAGGATGTGTAGAACATGCCATTGCACATATTGAAGAGGCGCTTACCGGACACGTTGATACGACTATGGAACGCTGGTATGCGGTAAAACTTTTCGAACGTGATGAAAAAGTACGTGAAAGCTTGCATCTTCAGGCTGATTTGCTTCAGCACATTGAAAATGATATTGTTGCATGTGAAAAAGAAATGGATGACGATTCGGAAAGTATTATTACCGGAGAACGTTACAATTACATAGGAAGTATTATCGAAGACTGCTACAAGAAGCGTGTGAAAAAACAGATGTCTGCATCAGACAAAATCGACAGCATCGTAACGAACAGATTTTTAGCTTTGCCTATTTTCGCTGTTGTAATGTTCCTTGTGTATTACATTGCAGTTACAAAGGTTGGAGGACCTCTTACAGACTGGACCAATGATGTACTCTTTGGTGAATGGATTATTCCGGGAGCCCAGAGCTTCTTTGAATCAATCGGATGTGCTGAATGGCTCACAGGTTTACTTGTAGATGGTGTTATCAGTGGTGTTGGCGCTGTTTTAGGTTTCGTGCCACAGATGCTTGTTTTGTTCTTACTCCTTGCGTTCTTGGAAGGATGTGGATATATGGCACGTATTGCATTTATTATGGACCGTGTATTCCGTAAGTTTGGATTGTCAGGAAAATCATTTATTCCAATGTTAATCGGAACCGGATGTGGTGTTCCTGGAGTTATGGCATCAAGAACGATTGAAAATGACCGTGACCGTAAGATGACAATCATGACCACAACGTTTATCCCTTGTGGAGCAAAGCTTCCAATCATTGCCCTGATTGCAGGTGCGTTATTTGATGATGCTCCTTGGGTTGCACCAAGTGCATATTTTGTAGGTATTGCAGCAATTATCTGCTCAGGTATTATTTTAAAGAAAACAAAAATGTTTGCCGGTGACCCGGCACCATTCGTTATGGAACTTCCGGCATATCACATTCCAACAGTTGGAAACGTGCTGAGAAGTACATGGGAACGTGGATGGTCATTTATCAAGAAAGCTGGGACAATCATCCTTCTGTCAACAATCTTTGTATGGTTTGCACAGGGATTTGGATTCGAAGGTGGAAGCTTCGGCATGGTAGAAGATATGAACAACAGTATTCTTGCAAGCATCGGTTCTGCTATTGCATGGATTTTCAACCCACTTGGATGGGGAGACTGGAAAGCAGCCGTTGCAGCTATTACCGGACTTGTTGCTAAAGAAAATGTTGTTGGTACTTTTGGTATTCTGTATGGATTTGCAGAAGTCAATGGAGACAACGGTATCGAAATCTGGGGTTCACTTGCAAATGCAATGACACCAGTTGCAGCATACTCATTCTTAGTATTTAACCTTTTGTGTGCACCTTGCTTTGCCGCTATGGGAGCAATCAAACGTGAGATGAACAATACAAAATGGTTCTGGTTCGCAATTGGATATCAGTCATTACTTGCGTATGTAGTAGCTCTTTGTATTTACCAGATTGGAACACTTGTTACAGTCGGTACATTCGGACTGGGAACAGTCGTTGCATTCTTGCTTGTAATCGGATTCCTTTATTTGTTATTCCGTCCGTATAAGGAAAGCAACAGTCTGAACGTTCCAAAGAGCGTTGCCGGTAAGGTAAGAGCATAACAGTTTTATTGAAATTGAAATCAAAATCAGGAGGCGCAGGAAAATGGGAACAGTAGTTGTATTACTCGCACTGATAGGAGTTGTTACTTTGGTTATCAGAAGCATGATAAAAGATAAAAAGGCAGGAAAGTCTCTGCAATGTGGTCAGGATTGTAAACACTGCAGCGGCCATTGCAATATGAAGTAGAAGGAAAGACGATGCAGAAAAGCACGGTTATTGAAAAATTGCGAGAGCGAGGCTTCCGAATTACCAAACAACGAGAACTCTTGATTGATATTATTCTCGGGGATTCTTGTAAGTGCTGTAAAGAAGTCTACTTTGAGGCGACAAAATATGAGCCGGGAATAGGCATGGCAACAGTTTATCGCACTGTAGAAGCTCTGGAAAAGATTGGTGCTTTAAAACGAAGAATTCCATATCAGGTTTGTGCAGAAGAAAATAAAATATTTCCAAGCTGCATGGTGAAACTGGAAGATGGTTCTACGATTAAACTGGAACCAGAGATGATGGAAAAGGTTTTAGAGGCTGGCATCATCCACTGTGGACTGACAGAAGGCAGACAGGTGAAAGAACTGAGTATGATGGAGTAAAATGATAACATAATAACACATAACGATTCCGAAGGGAGATGAAAGCTTGAGTGTAGTAATTATTGGTGGAAATGAATGCATGGTTCGTCAGTATAAGAACCTGTGTGAAGAATATGAATGTGATGCAAAGGTTTATCCAAAGCAGAAAAGCAGTCTGAAAGGGATAGGAAGTCCGGACCTTATGGTCTTATTCACAAGTACTGTATCACATAAAATGATTAGAAATGCGTTGAGTGAAACAAAGGGACAGGATGTGCGTATCGTGCGGTGTCATACCAGTTCGATGTCTGCACTTAAGAATATTCTTGAGGAAAATGTCCAGGATTTGAGGGCGGCATACGCGTGTTAAATGAAACGTCATAAAAGGGTGAATAGAGAGCTTCGGCTCTCTATTTTCTTTAGTATATATATCAATCAATGATTGTCTCGGTGAACTGATTTTTGATTGTAATATTTAAAAATAAGTGCTATGATAGTTTTGCACTTTAAAGTGCAAAAGAAAACATGCGAACAGGAGAATGAAAGATGGGAATGAAGATTAATAATGAATTACCGCTTCCGGCTGATTTGAAAGCGGAATATCCATTGTCAGATAAACTAAAGAAAATTAAACAAGAAAGGGACAAAGAAATTCGTGATATTTTTACTGGAAAGAGTGATAAATTTCTGGTGATTATTGGACCATGCTCAGCGGACAATGAAGATTCTGTGTGTGAATATGTGGAAAGACTTGCGAAGATTAATGAGAAGGTTTCAGATAAATTAATGCTGATTCCAAGAATTTATACCAATAAGCCGCGAACAACCGGAGAGGGATATAAGGGAATGTTACACCAGCCTGATCCGGACAAGGCACCGGATTTGCTGGCAGGTATCATTGCAATCCGTAAGCTGCATATCCGGGCTATGGAAGAAACCTATCTGACCTCAGCAGATGAAATGCTTTATCCGGAAAACAGAAGCTATCTGGATGATATTTTGTCTTATGAAGCTATTGGTGCACGTTCTGTGGAAAATCAGCAGCATCGTCTTACCGCAAGTGGTATGGATATACCAATCGGAATGAAGAACCCGACTAGTGGAGATTTGGCGGTTATGTTAAATTCAATTATTGCAGCGCAGAAAGGTCACCGGTTTATTTACCGTGGAATGGATGTGAGTACAGATGGAAATGAGCTGGCCCACGCAATCCTTCGTGGCGGTGTTGACAAATATGGAACGACAATTCCGAACTATCATTATGAGGATATCTGGCGTCTTTCCGAGATGTATAAGGAGAAGAAGTTGAAAAATCCGGCTGTGATTGTGGATGCCAACCATTCGAATTCCAATAAAAAGCATCACGAGCAAATTCGTATTGTGGGAGAAGTGCTGCATACGAGAAAATATAATGCAGAGCTTCGAAAACTGATTAAAGGTGTTATGGTAGAAAGTTATCTTGTGGATGGACGACAGGATATCGGAAGTCATATGGTTTATGGACAGTCTATTACAGACCCTTGTATTGGCTGGGAGGATACCGTACGTCTGATAGATAAAATCGCAGAAGACTGTTAAAACAGGTGTATTTTCCTTGTAAAAAAGCAAAATTATGGTAAGATATAGGTTAAGACTATATGTAAAAGCGAAAAATGCATAATTTTGTATTTGGCAAAATTGTCAATGGGAGGAAAAAACGTGTTAGAATTAAAACATGTGTCTTTTGAAGTGCCGCAGAATGGTATGGAAAAGGAAATTATCAAAGATATCAGTTTTATAATCCCGGATGGAAAGTTCACGGTAATTACGGGACCAAATGGTGGGGGAAAATCTACGCTGGCAAGGTTGATTGCGGGGATTCAGAAACCCACATCCGGACAGATTCTTCTGGATGGTGTGGATATTACAGAGAAGAGTATCACAGAACGTGCCAATATGGGAATCAGCTATGCATTCCAGCAGCCGGTCCGTTTTAAAGGTGTAACTGTGTTGGATTTAATCCGCCTTGCAAGTGGTAAAGAAGTAACCATAGCTGTTGCTTGTGAGTATTTATCGAAGGTAGGTCTTTGCGCAAAGGATTATATCAACAGAGAAATTGATGGAAGTCTTTCTGGTGGGGAATTAAAGCGTATTGAGATTGCTACTGTCCTTGCCAGAGGAACAAAGATGTCAGTGTTTGATGAGCCGGAGGCAGGAATTGATTTGTGGAGTTTCCAGAATCTGATTCAGGTGTTTGAAAAAATGCATGCACAGATTCAGGGCTCTATTTTGATTATTTCTCATCAGGAAAGGATTTTAAATATTGCAGATGAGATTCTGGTAATCGGTGATGGACAGGTCAAGGATCATGGAAAGAAAGAGGATATTCTGCCGAAGCTTCTGGGAAGCTCCAATGCAGTAAATTTGTGTAAAGGGAGAAACTAGAGATGGATGTGATACAGAAACAATTGCTGGAAGCAGTAGCAGGACTTCATGAGACTCCGACGGGGGCTTATAATATCCGTGCCAATGGGGAAAGTACAGCAAGAAATACTACAGCAAATATTGATATTGTGTCTAAGAAGGATGTTTCCGGGATTGACATTATCATTAAGCCGGGAACGAAGAAAGAAAGTGTGCACATTCCGGTTGTTGTCAGCGCCACAGGACTGAAAGAAATGGTTTATAACGATTTCTTTGTGGGGGATGACTGTGATGTTGTGATTGTCGCAGGATGTGGTATTCACAATGCAGGGGATGAGGACAGTAAGCATGATGGAATCCATCGTTTCTTCATTGGAAAAAATTCGCATGTACAGTATGTGGAAAAGCATTATGGAAGTGGCGATGGAAATGGTGCACGTATTATGAATCCGCAGACCGTTATTGAACTTGGGGAAGACAGTACCATGGAATTTGAATCTGTGCAGATTAAAGGTGTGGATTCGACGGTTCGTAAGACCAGTGCAAAGCTTTCTAAGGGTGCGAAAATCACGGTTACAGAGCGGTTAATGACACACGGTAATCAGAAGGCAGAGAGTTTGTTTGAAATTGATTTAAATGGAGATGATTCCAGCGCCAATGTAGTGTCAAGAGCAGTTGCGCGTGACCATTCTGTGCAGGTATTTAAGTCTATTATTCATGGAAATGCAAA
The DNA here is from genome assembly GCA_905216215.1 of uncultured bacterium. Lineage (GTDB taxonomy): Bacteria > Bacillota > Clostridia > Lachnospirales > Lachnospiraceae > Allocoprococcus. The sequence continues at coordinate 6,986 of CAJMSZ010000020.1, forward strand.
GTGCAGTGGACATACAGAATGTGACGCAATCATTATGGATAATGCAAATATCAGTGCAATACCGGAGATTACTGCCAATAATCCGGATGCGGCACTGATTCATGAAGCAGCCATAGGAAAAATTGCAGGGGAACAGATTATTAAGCTGATGACGCTTGGACTTACAGAAGCGGAAGCGGAAGAGCAGATTGTGAATGGATTTTTGAAATAGAAAATGAGTTTGAAGGCTATGTGGGTGGAGAAAGAAGCAGGTTCTCCGGTACATAGCTTTCTTTGCATTTGGGTAAAATAAAACAGCCCTTCCTTTCGAAAGAACTGTCCTATACCGTGCGCTAGAGGATTCGAACCCCCGACCTTTTGGTCCGTAGCCAAACGCTCTATCCAGCTGAGCTAAGCGCACACATTATGTTCTCTGCGATATTTCTCTCTCGCAACAAAAATTATTATATATCAAAGTATGCATATTGTCAACAAAAAAATGAAAAAATAATTTTGAAAAATTCGTCGAAAATTAGTTGCAAAAAAAGCGTGAAAAGTGTATGATGAAGTCCATTCTAATTCAATTCTTAATTTCAAAACCGAAGTTCGGTTTGTAACCCCAGTTATCATGCAAATGATGGTAATGCTCAGGAACAGGAGGACTTTTGTGATAGAATTTACAGATTATGCAGTTTTTGAATTTTTAAATCAAGGAAATCAATGTTATAAAATTAACAGCGTGCGAAAAGGCATTTCTCTTATGCAATACATAAAAGAAACAGAGCAGATCAAAGAGGAAGACTTTTACCAACTGATTTATGATATGGCAGAACAACTGGAGATGTTTTATAAGAGTGAAGAAAAGGGCAGCATTCCGTGTTACGGGTATGTGAATCCTCTTTCTTTCGTTGTTACGGACAAAGGGGAACTTCGCCTTTTGGATGTGACTGCCGGGGAAAGTAGTGAACTGGTAATGCGAATGCAGAAACGGGATTTTCGCGTTTTATTTGTCCGAAAAGAGCAGGTTCTGACACAGACCATGGAACAGGAAGACGATTTGTACGGGTTCGGAAAATGTTTACAATTCGTTTATTCACAGGGAAGGTTCCAGACAGAATTTTCAAAAATAGAGAAATGGCATATCAGTCGGATAATGGAAAGATGTCTTACAGAAAAGAATACATTCGAATGCCTTACATGGATAGAAAAAGAAATGAAAAGACTGCACAAGTCTAAGGAAAAAGCAAGAAAAACTGGAAGAAAAGGAAAAAAGGCTAAAACTTTTAGACGGGTTATGCTGACGGTAGGAATCATTGGTGTGTTCGCAGGCATGAAGCACAGGAGTCAGGAGTCTGTCAAGGTGGGAAATGAAATACCGGCAGAAAAGGAATGGTATATGAACCGGATTAATACGGAAAGCCTGCAACAGGTACAGTATGAAGTGTCTTCTATGCGGGTTGAGGAGGCGAAAGATGCTTTATCCGAAAATATTGGTACTTGCCTGAAGGAGTATCGGAAGCTTAGAAAACAAGTAAAAGAAAAGGAGAAAAAAGCGGAAGAGCTAAAAAGCTTATTGAAAGAATATTATATAGAGATTGATGAGGATGGAAAAATAATGGGAAAGACATCTGAGGAAACTGCATCTGCTGAATCCACAGATAAGGAAACGGATTCTGTAATGGAGAGATTCGAAGAAGAGTACACAGAAGAATCAGAAGAAGGGTTAACAGAGAATCCATAAAAGAAAAGAACCCCCATAAAAGGGAGGATGCCGGGTAATCGGTTTCCCGATTCCCGGCATGTATTATGAAAAAGTATATATCAATTTTAAGAAGTTGTCTTATTTATTTGATGGTTTTAGTATATAGGAGACTTGTGAAGAAACAATGTTTAACAAATGAAAGAATTTTGAAATTAAAATGAACAAAATGTGAACGAAAAAAAAGGAAATTCAAAAGAATCACCTTTTTGCGTAATTCTATTGGAAATGCAGGCAAAAATGCGATATACTTGACAGGTAAAACGGCATTTCAGGAGGAAATTAGTAATGAAATACATATCTTTTGCGATTCCATGCTATAATTCAGAAGCTTATATGGCAAATGCTGTGGAATCCATTTTAAAAGGCGGAGAAGATGTGGAAATCATTATTGTCAATGATGGTTCCAAGGATCGCACATCGGAAATTGCCCATGAATTTGAAGCAAAGTATCCGACTATCATCAAAGCAGTCGATAAGGAAAATGGCGGGCATGGAGATGCAGTAAATATCGGGCTTGAGCATGCCACAGGCAAATATTTTAAGGTAGTAGACAGCGATGACTGGGTAAATGAAGAGGCTCTCTGCAAAATTTTAGACGTATTGAAGAAGTTTGAGACGGATGATGAAGAAATTGATATGCTGCTTTCTAACTATGTTTATGAAAAAGAGGGGATGGAGCATAAGAAAGTGATTGAGTACCGGAATGTGCTTCCTCAGAATACCATTTTTGGATGGAATGATATCAAACGTTTTCATTTGGGTCAGTATATTCTGATGCATTCTGTGATTTACCGTACAGAATTCTTAAAGCTGATTCAGCTTCATCTTCCGAAGCATACATTTTATGTGGATAATCTTTATGTATATTACCCACTTCCACATGTACGGAAGATGTATTATCTCGATGTAGATTTTTATCGTTACTTCATTGGAAGAGAAGATCAGTCCGTGAATGAAAAGGTTATGATTGGGCGTGTAGACCAGCAGATTTTTGTGACAAAAAACATGATTGACATGTATGAAATGAAGAATATTACCAACAAGAAGCTGCGTCAATATATGATTAATTATCTGGCAATTATGATGACTGTTTCTTCTATTCTTCTGATTCGTTCGAAGAAAGAAGAGAATCTGGAGAAAAAGAAAGAATTGTGGAAGTACTTGAAGCGGACAGATTACAGGACTTACTGGAAAATACGTTACGGTATTTTGGGACAGACTATGAATCTGCCGGGAAAATCAGGAAGAAAGATTTCCTCTCTTGCATATATTGTAGCGAGAAGATTGATTGGATTTAATTAAATGACAAATCAAAATATAGAAAATCTGCTGAATCTGGCGCTGGATGCTACGAATGAGGAAAGGGAAAAATCCCAGAATCTGAATGTGGGATACAGTAACGAAGAGGGAGAATGGGAAGTGATTGTGAAGTATTCCGGTTCACTGGAGGCAGTTCGGGCATTTGCAGTTCGGATTACAGAACTGAGAAATGGATATGCAATCATCCGTTTGCGACAAGCGGATATTCGACGATTATCAGAGATTCCGCAGATTGAATATATTGAGAAGCCGAAACGACTTTATTTTCAAACAGAAAATGGTAGACGGGCATCCTGCATTAATCCAGTGCAGGATACCCGTCTTTTGCCATTTTCAGAGACTTTATTTGGAGAAGGGGTACTAGTCGCGATTCTTGATTCGGGAATTGATTATATGAATCGTGATTTCCGAAATGCAGATGGAAGCACCAGAATTTATGCGCTTTGGGATCAGACGGTCAGTGAAGCAGGAAGTCCTCCTGAAGGATATACCAGAGGAACATTATTTACACAGGAACAAATTAATGGAGCACTGGCAGCAGGAACGGAGGAAGAGAGAAGGCAGCTTGTACCGAGCAGGGATAACTCCGGTCATGGAACTGCCGTGGCAGGAATTGCAGCAGGAAACGGACAGGAGAGTGGAACACTGGCGCGTGGAGTGGCAAGTAGAAGTGAACTATTGATTGTAAAACTGGGATTGCCTGAAGAAATGGGATTTCCACGGACTACAGAGTTAATGGAGGGGTTAAATTTTGTGGTGGATGTGGCGGTTTCGCGAGGCATGCCCTTGGCAGTGAATATCAGTATTGGTAATACCTATGGAGCTCATAATGGGACTTCTTTACTGGAGCGGTTTATTGATGAAATTTCCAATGTGGGAAGAACCAGTATCTGTATCGGAACAGGAAATGAAGGAACCGGGGCAGGCCATGTAAGTGGTGTGTTGGAAAATGACAAAACTACGCGTATTGAATTTGCCGTCCAGTCCCGACAGATTGCTTTCAGTATTCAGATTTGGAAACGATATGAGGATGAGGTAAGTGTTTCTATACAGCATCCATCAGGTGAACGGATTGGGCCTGTTGATGAAAGAATTGGAACCCAGAGACTTCAGGCGGGAAATACGGAAATTTTGTTATATTATGGAGAACCAAGTCCCTATTCCGTTTTACAGGAAATTTATCTGGATTTCTTACCACGGAATACGTTTGTTACGGAGGGGATATGGGAAATCCAACTGTCTGCGGGAAAAATAGTCGTAGGGAATTACGAAATGTGGATGTCAGGAGAGCGTGTGTTAAATCGGGGAACAGGTTTTTTATTTCCTACGGAGAATCTTACTTTTACTATTCCATCTACAGCAGAACGAGTTATTACAGTTGGGGCATATGATGCGCTCACCGGGACGTATGCGCCTTTTTCCGGGAGAGGAGAATTGCTGCCCAGAGGAGAGGCAAAACCGGATTTGGTGGCGCCTGGAGTGGAAATTGTGACAACTGGTCTAAATGGTGGGACCACAAGAGTAAGCGGAACGTCCTTTGCAACACCCTTTGTGACCGGAAGCGTGGCACTTCTGATGGAATGGGGAATTGTGAAAGGAAAGGACCCATTTCTGTATGGGGAGAAAGTGAAGGCATATTTAAGGAGAGGGGCACAGACATTGCCGGGATTTGCGGAGTATCCCAATCCACTGACGGGGTATGGAAAATTGTGTGTTTCAGAAATTATATGCGGTATTTCGGAAAACGCATGCAAATGAGTCCGCATATATCAGCTAGTGCCCATCCGATTGGGATGGCGAGCCAGATACCGGTCGCACCCATAAAGCCAGAAAGGACATAGGCCAGGGCAACACGGGTTCCAAGAGAAAGGATGGTCAGAACCACCGACATTTCTGCACGCTTGATTGCGCGGTAATAGCCATACAGCAGAAAAAGGCAGCCGATGCCCAAATAGCATGCCCCTTCTATGCGAAGGTAATGAATGCCAGAAGCAATGACACCAGTTTCTTTTGCGCTGACGAAAATTCCCATAAGCGGTGCTGCAAAGAAGCAGACGACTACAGAAATGAGTATGCTGAAGATGGTGCTGAGTAAAAATGCCTGATGTGTCCCCCGGCGCATCCGGTCCTTGTTACCGGCACCATAATTTTGTGCAATAAAAGTAGAGTATGCATTTCCAAAATCCTGAACAGGAAGATAGGCAAATGTATCGATTTTCACAGCAGCAGCAAAGGCAGCCATGATAGTGTCCCCGAAGCTGTTTACCAGACCCTGGACCATAAGAATTCCAAAATTCATTACGGACTGCTGTACACAGGTCATGGAAGAAAGACTGACGATCTCCTTCAGAATCTGTCGGTTAAAGTGCCATTCGCTTTTATCTGGCAGCAGTTCTTTGCAACGAAACTGCACGTAAAGAAAGATACCAATGCCAGATATGTACTGTGCAATTACAGTGGCGGCAGCAGCGCCTGCAATTCCATAAGAGCAGACAGCCACAAAAAGCAGGTCCAGTGCAATGTTCACGAAAGCTGAAACAGCAAGGAAAATGAGAGGAACCGTAGAATTCCCCAGTGCTCTTAATAGACAGGAAAAGAAGTTATATAGGGACGTTGCGATTAACCCTGCAAAGATGATTAAGAGGTATTCCCGCATGCCACTCCATACATTTTCCGGAACGCGCAGGAAATGCAGGATTGGTGTCAGAAAAAGATAGACCAGAATATTTAAAATCAAAGTAATACTCATAATAAGTAAGAAAGAATGGACGATGGAAAGACGCAGGGATTTATCGTCCTTTTTTCCACGATAAATAGAAAAAAGCGCACCGGAACCAAGACTGAGACCGAGAAAAATAGAAGTTAAAAAAGTCATCAGTGTATAAGAAGAACCAACGGCAGCCAGGGCTGTTTTTCCCAGTACACGACCAACAATTAAGGTGTCCGCAATATTGTAAAACTGCTGCAGAAGATTGCCGGCAATCATAGGGAGAGCAAATAAAAGCAGTGCCCTGGAAATATTCCCCTTTGTCAAATCATGATACATCGTTCTGTCCTCCTTGTAATCATTTATTCTAAAATGCAATTGCGATGATTTCACTTTACATTCTTCACTTTACATCTTAAAGTGAGAAATGTAAATCGTAATCTATTTTTATATCATAGGGAATTGGGCCTCTGACAATCATATGATGTATTAAAAAAGCAGGTAAGTGTCATATGAAAGAAGAAAAAATTCGGTTTTGTGCATTTCGCAATAAAGAGGTGATTAATATGTGTAATTGTAAAAGACTGGGATGTGTGACGGATTTACTGATTGATGTGTGTTCAGGTTGTATCGAGGCAATCATACTTCCGGGACCGGGTAAAATCTGTGGATTTCTGGGATACGACGCAGAGTATATCATTCCCTATCAGTGCATCCGAAAAGTGGGACCGGATATTATTCTGGTGGAAATTCAGGAGGATAAATGCCTGAAGGGGTGTAAGGGATAATAGAGAAATATCGAGACCACAGAATGACAGAAAAGGGAGAAATTTGGATACATTGGTTTGACAAAAAATACGTCCACATTTATACTGAAGACAAACGGTTTGTTTTGGAAAAACAAGGAAGGAGAAGCAAGATGAAGTGTCCTTATTGTGGAAATATTGATACAAGGGTAATTGATTCCAGACCGGCAGAGGATGGTACCTCTATCCGGCGCAGAAGGTCTTGTGATGCTTGCAATAAGCGGTTTACAACTTATGAAAAGGTTGAGACGATTCCTCTGATTGTGATTAAAAAGGATAACAACAGAGAACAGTATGACCGCGCCAAGATTGAAGGCGGGGTTCTGCGTGCATGCTACAAGAGACCAGTACCTGCAGAAGAAATCAAACGGGTAGTAGATGACATCGAAACCGAGATTTTCAACAGGGAAGAAAAGGAAATACCGAGCAGTGATATCGGTGAGATTGTTATGAATCATCTGCGTAACCTGGATGCAGTTGCGTATGTACGATTTGCGTCTGTCTACAGAGAGTTTAAAGACGTAAATACTTTCATGGCAGAAATTAAGAAAATATTAGAGTAAGGAGGCACAAACTTTGGCCGAGAAGAAGAAAACAGTAGTGCTGGGAGTGACTGGTGGGATTGCCGCGTATAAGACAGCTTCACTTGCCAGCATGCTGGTGAAGAACGGGTATGATGTTCAGGTTCTTATGACAAAGAACGCAACAAATTTTATCAATCCGATTGTATTTGAAACTTTGACCAAACACAAGTGTCTGATTGATACATTTGACAGAAATTTTGAATTCAGTGTGGAACACGTAGCAATTTCCAAGCAGGCTGATGTGGTGATGGTTGCACCTGCCACGGCCAATGTGATCGGAAAGCTGGCCCATGGGATCGCAGATGATATGCTTACCACGACCATTATGGCGTGTAGAAGATGCAAAAAGATCCTTGCACCGGCTATGAACACAGAGATGTATTTAAACCCCATTGTTCAGGATAATTTAAAGCTGTTGGAACATTATGGTTACGAAATCATTAAACCTGCAGAAGGACATCTGGCATGCGGAGATAATGGTCCGGGGAAAATGCCGGAACCGGAAGTGTTATATGAATACATCTACCGTGAAATTGCGTTTGAAAAAGATATGGCGGGAAAGCATGTACTGATTACAGCAGGACCGACCAGAGAAGCGATTGACCCGGTACGGTACATTACCAATCATTCCTCCGGGAAAATGGGGTATGCACTGGCTAGGGTGTGTGCTGCCAGAGGTGCAGAAGTTACTTTGGTAACAGGACCTACTTCAATTGCAAAGCCATTATTTGCAAAAGTGATTCCGGTCACTACTGCTAGAGAAATGTTTGAGGCTGTGAAAACAGAAAGAGAACATGCGGATATCATCTGCAAGGCGGCTGCAGTGGCAGATTATAGGCCAGAACACGCGGCAGATGAGAAAATAAAAAAATCAGATGAAAAATTATCACTGGAGCTGGAAAAGACAGATGATATTCTGAAGTACCTGGGAGAGCACAAACGTGACGGACAATTTCTATGCGGATTTTCCATGGAGACAGAGAATCTGGTGGAAAATTCCAGAAAGAAATTAAAGAAAAAAAATTTGGATATGATTGTGGCAAACAATCTGAAAGAAAAAGGAGCAGGATTTCAGGGGGATACCAATGTGGTCACACTGATTACGCTTGAGGACGAACTGCATTTACCACTTCTCAGTAAAGAAGAAACGGCAGTGAAGATTCTGGATACGATTATGAAACAATCATAAGCATATCCCAGATAATCAATATTAAAATAATAATAATAAAAACGATAATCAAGATATAACAAAAAATATAAGAAAATTTAACACTAAGAAAACTATTCTACCATTGTATTGTATCTCGAAATGAGAATAGTAACAGGAGGAGAATTATGAGTAACACAAATCAGACAAATTACAGCACATCTATGTCAACAACAAAGGGATTAGTACAGATGGGAATCTTCTCTGCACTGATTATTGTCCTTGCATTTACACCATTCGTGGGTTACATTCCACTAGGATTTACCAGAGCAACGATTATCCATATTCCGGTTATTATCGGTTCCCTGATGCTTGGCCCGAAGAAAGGGGCGGCTCTCGGCGGCGTGTTCGGACTGACAAGCTTTATTAACAATACCTTTAATCCTACGGTCACTTCCTTTGTATTTACCCCATTCTACAGTCTGGGTACATACAGTGGTGGAATCGGTAGCATTATCATTTGTTTCCTGCCACGTATTTTAATCGGTGTGGTTCCGTTTTATGTTTATGGCTTTGTCAAAAAAGTGCAGAAGAATGACGGAGTTTCTTCCCTTGGACTGATTATGGCGGGACTTAGCGGTGCACTTACCAATACTCTGTTGGTGATGAATCTGATTTATGTATTTTTCCAGAATTCCTATGCGAAGGCAAATGGTGTTGCACCGGAAGCGGTATATGGATTTATAATGGGAATTATCGGAATGAATGGAATACCAGAAGCAATTGTGGCAGCAGTGATTACTCTGGTGATTGGTAAAACACTGATGCGTAAAGGTGTGATGGAACAGTTAGGGGTATAGCATGATATTAGCAATTGATATTGGAAATACGAATATAGTGGTTGGCTGTCTGAATGAAACGGAAACTGCATTTATAGAGAGGCTTTCCACTGTAAAAACAAAGACAGAAATAGAGTATGCTATGGACATTAAAATGATTCTGGATATCAATGGCATACAGGTTTCAAAATTGGAAGGCGCAATTATAAGCTCGGTTGTACCGCAGATTACATGGGTATTAAAGAACGCATGCTATAAGATTTTGAAGAAAGAACCTATGGTCATAGGACCGGGATTGAAAACGGGATTAAACATTTTGATTGACAATCCGGCACAGCTTGGAAGCGATTTGGTGGCTGACGGTGTAGGGGGCGTTACTTATTATGAACCGCCTATGGTTATTTTTGACCTTGGAACGGCAAATACAGCAAGTGTGATTGATGCGAAAAGCAATTATATTGGCGGTATGATTTTCCCGGGTATTTATACCTCTTTAAATGCGCTGGCAGCGAATGCGTCACAGCTTCAGGGGATTGGTCTGGAGAATCCGAAGCGTCTGATTGGGAAAAATACCATTGACTGTATGAAGAGTGGGATTATTTATTCCAATGCGGCCAGTCTGGACGGAATTATAGAACGCGTGGAAGAAGAAATGGGACAACCCGTAACAGCAATTGCAACGGGTGGACTTGCAAGAATTATCATACCTCACTGTAAAAAGAAAATTATTTTAGACGATGATTTATTGCTGAAGGGGCTTATGGTTATTTATAACAAGAATAAATAGAAACGAGTAGCTGAAGGAGAAAAGAAATTGAAGTTTATTTCATGGAATGTAAACGGAATCCGTGCCTGTGTGCAGAAGGGATTTCAGGATTTTTTTAATGAGATTGATGCGGATATTTTCTGTCTGCAAGAGACAAAAATGCAGGAAGGTCAGTTAGAACTGGATTTACCGGGATATCATCAGTACTGGAATTATGCAGAGAAAAAAGGGTACTCCGGTACAGCAATCTTTACCAAAGAGGAGCCGGTCAGTGTGGCTTATGGAATAGGAATTCCAGAGCATGATAAGGAAGGACGTGTGATTACACTGGAATTTCCAGAGTTCTATTTTATTACCGTGTATACACCGAATTCACAGAATGAACTGGCGAGACTGGATTACCGCATGAAGTGGGAAGAAGATTTTCTGGCTTATTTAAAGAAGCTGGAAGAAACGAAACCGGTGATTTTCTGCGGAGACTTGAATGTGGCACATCAGGAAATTGATTTAAAAAATCCGAAGACAAACCGCAAAAATGCAGGATTTACGGACGAGGAGAGAGCAAAGTTCTCTGCACTTCTGGAAAATGGATTCATTGATACATTCCGGTATTTTTATCCGGAACAGGAAGGAATCTACTCATGGTGGTCTTACCGCTTCAAGGCAAGAGAAAAGAATGCGGGGTGGCGCATTGACTATTTCTGCGTGTCTGATTGCCTGAAAGACAGACTGATAGATGCAAAAATTCATACAGAGGTATTTGGCTCCGACCATTGTCCTGTTGAATTAGAGATAAAGTAAGTGAAATGGAGGAACAGATGATGAACAGTATTTTTCACAGAATCAGTGTAAGAAAATTTGAAGACAAACCAGTGGAAAAAGAGAAGATTCTCCAGATTTTAAAGGCAGGAATGCAGGCACCAAGTGCCCGTAATCAGCAGCCATGGGAATTTTATGTGGTTACAGATAAAAAGAAAATTCAGGAGCTTTCCGGGGCTACACCATATTCGAAATGTATCGCAGGTGCACCGGTAGTCATTGTTCCTGTGTATTACAAGGAAGGACTTCCGGCACAGGAGTTTGCACAGGTTGATATGTCGATTGCACAGGAAAATATCTGGCTTGAGACAGATGCACAGGGGCTTGGCGGAGTGTGGATTGGCATTGCGCCAATGGAAGAACGGATGAATGATGTACATCATATGCTGAATCTTCCGGAAGATGTAAAAGTATTTTCTATGTTTGCGCTCGGATATCCTGCAGAAAGCAGAGAGCAGCAGGACCGCTATAAAACGGAGCGGATTCACTTTATGGGAGAAGTGGAAGAATAGAACATGAGAGAAAATGACTTTATGGCAGGTAATAGATGGAATTCTGATATTAGGATTTACCCTCTGGAATGAAATGACACCGGCAAAAGTAGAATAAAGCGTATGGTATCGAAATCAGTGTGAAAGGTTTAAATTCAATGAAAATAATTTGGATAATTGCTATTACGATAATTTTATTTCTTTTATATAAACTTCAAAAATGGTTTCGGGAGATTCCGGTACGACAGGCCGGAAAAGAGGGAGAACTTGCGGCTCAGGAGATTATCCGTGAGGTTCTCCGTGAAAATGATATTCTGCTTTCGAATATTTGCATTAGCTATGAGGGAAAAGAAACGGAACTGGACAATGTTGTCATAACAGACAAAGGTGTTTTTATCATTGAAGTGAAAAATTACAGTGGGAAACTGATCGGAAAAGAAGAGGATTTCGAATGGAAGAAGTACAAACTCAGCGCGGGCGGAAATGTCTATGAAAAGAATGTCAAAAACCCAATCAAACAGGTAAAGCGGCAGGTATATATTCTGTCACATTATTTGAAAAGCCAGGGTATTGATATCTGGGTGGAAGGTTATGCACTGCTGCTGGAAAATAACAGTCCTGTCCATGGAGAATACGTTCTGGAGTCAAGGAAAGAAATTGGAACAGCCATTCACAGACAAGGCAGAAATCATTTGTCAAAGAAGACGATGGGAGAAGTCAGAACCTTGCTGAAAAGACAAGTGCGGAAATAGAAAAGTATGGATTAAATATAAAAAAAGCTGCGGAAGAAGTAAATATATTTCTTTGGCAGCTTTTTGCATGCAAAAATATAATATATAAAATAGAATGGCTGTCTTTCATAACTGACAAGAAAATGAGAAAACTTCTTGATTAATTATTAGAGTATTGACAACTAACTATTGATATATTAAACTACTCGAAGTTAGGTATAACAAAGAACGGAGATAATATGAAATTACGAAAAATAATAGTTTTGGTCTGTCTATGTACAGCAATATTACTTAATGGCTGTGGACAGAGTGGAAAGAATACAGAAAACGAGATACAAAATACAAATTCAAGTGAAGAAGAGCAGGGAGCAGGAGCTGCAGAGACAGAAGCATCAAAAGATGTTTTTGCTATGGACACTTATATGACAGTGAACGCTTATGGAGAAAATGCACAGAAAGCAGTGGATGAGGCCGAAGCGGAAATAGAAAGATTGGATGCACTTCTTTCAACAGGTAATGCAGACAGTGAGATTGCAAGCTTAAATGAGAATAAAAGCGCAACTCTCTCGGAAGATGGAGGATATCTTGTAGAGCGTGCGTTGGAAATAAATAAGGAAACAGACGGAGTGTTTGATATTGCCGTTTATCCGGTTATGGAGGCATGGGGATTTCCGACACAGAATTTCCGTGTACCGGCAGAAGATGAATTACTGGACCTTTTAAAGCATACGGATGCTTCAAAAATATCGTATGACAAAGACACCAGAGAAATATCATTTGAGGATTCTGAAATGAAGATTGATCTTGGTGGAATTGCAAAAGGATATACTTCTGCGAGAATCATGGACATTTTCAAGAAGAATGGAATTGAAAGCGGTCTGGTAAATCTAGGTGGAAATGTACAGGCACTTGGAACCAAAACAGATGGAAACAACTGGAGAGTTGCAGTACAAAGCCCGGATGATACAGAGGATTATCTGGGAGTTTTATCGATTCGGGATAAAGCGGTTATTACTTCGGGAGGCTATGAGCGTTATTTTGAACAGGATGGTGTGACCTATCATCATATCATAGATCCAAAAACTGGATATCCGGCAGAAAGTGGACTTTCTTCTGTCACAATTGTAAGTGACGATGGTACACTTGCAGACGGACTTTCAACGGCCCTTTTCATTATGGGAAAAGACAAGGCGGAGAGCTTTTGGAGAGCGCACAGTGACAAATTTGAGGCAGTACTTGTGACAGATGATGGCACTATTTATGTGACAGAAGGATTGAAGGGCAGCTTTACAACAGAACGTACTATGGAGGTTATTACAAAATAGCTTGTAAGAAATGAGAGGTTAGAGAGATGGATATCAAAGAAACCGGTAAAAAAATAAAGCCGTTTGCACCGGTGCTTTCGGTGGCTCTGATTACGGCGTGTGTGGCAGGCTCCTTAAGTGGATATCAGGCACCGGTTTACGCAGCACAGGAAATTTCAAAAAATATAAAAGAGGATACACAGGAGGAAGAGCAGAAAGCAGTAGGCCTTTTTGAGCTGGAAGATGGAGTGTATAAAGGAAGCGGAACGGGTTTTGCAGGAGATATTACTGTTTCTGTACAGATTCAGGATAAAAAGATTGTGTCCATTGATATTATAAGATTTTCAGATGATGAAGCGTTTTTTTTACGGGCAAAAGCAGTCATTGATATAATTATAGAAGGACAGACATTAGATGTAGATACGGTGTCAGGAGCAACTTTTAGCTCTAGAGGAATTATAAATGCAGTAAAGAATGCGCTTACGGGTGAAAAGGATAGCAACGAAACAGGACAGGCACAATCTGGCGGAGCTGCAGCTGCGGGAAGAACTACTAGCGTTACAACGGTGAAAGAGCCAGACAGTTATATAGATGGCATTTATTATGGAATTGGTACAGGTTTTGGCGGTCCGCTTAAGGTGAAGGTGGAAATCAGTGGTGGAAAGATTACATCGATTCAGATTGTAGAAAATAGTGATGGCAGCAGTTATATTTCCAAGGCTTCTACCGTGATTTCATCCATTCTCTCGAAACAGAGCACCAATGTAGATACTGTGTCCGGAGCGACTTACAGCTCTGTTGGAATCATTCAGGCGGTGCGCAATGCACTTAGTCAGGCAGCAGTAAGTGGAAGTTCTACGGGAAATATTGTGCCGGATAACAACAGTGGTTCTTCGGAGGACAGTTCAGTGATCGGAACCGTTCCTTACAAGGAAGGAATTTATTATGGAACCGGGGAAGGGTACAATGGGGATGTTTCCGTTGCGGTTGTCATTCAGGAGCATACCATGAAAGCAATTTTGATTACAGAAAAATCAGATGATGATGCCTTCTTTAACCGGGCAATGGAGGTGGTGAAAAAGGTAATCAGGACACAGAAAACAGATGGGGTGGATGCAGTATCGGGTGCAACCTACAGCTCAAATGGAATTTTAGAAGCCATCAGAAATGCCCTGAAACAGGCAGAAATGGCGACAAATGGAGAGATGATTGAAGAAAAACCGGATGTGACAGAACTAAAGTCAGTCATCGAAAAAGCGGAAGGACTTAAGAAAACAAAATATACAGAGTTAAGCTGGGTGGTTCTTTCTATCCGACTTGCAGATGCGAAAGAAGCCTTAGAAGCGGTGAGCCAGACAGAGGTTGATAAGGCTGCAGAGAGATTGAAAACGGCAATTGCGCAGCTTACATCCAAAGATGGAAAAGAGGAAGAAAATACCAAGTATATTAGTGGTAGTTATGAAGTGACTGTTCCTTGCACACCAGATGAAGATGGCGATTTTGAATCTTATCATCTGACCATGACTGTTGAAATCCGTGGAGATAAAATTGTAGGAATTACAAATGTATCTGGCGATGGAGACAGTGAAAATGATAGTTACATTAAGAAAGCTGTAAATGGCACTAAAAGTGCGAAGGGTGTGGTGGAACAGATTCTGGAAAAAGGAATTCTGGAGGCAGATGACAGAGTTGACGCTGTAACGCATGCAACCTGTTCGTCTGACGCAATTATAGAGGGCTGCAAGGCGGCGCTGGAAGCTGCAAAGCGGCCAGCAGAAACGGAGGCTGAGTAAGGATGAGAGAGTTCTGGGTCAGACTGGTATGTATGCTGTCTGTTGTAGGAATTCTGCTGGAATACAATTCTGTATTGGATGCGAGGGCAAAGGATGAAGAGATAGCAAAATTATCTGCACAGCTTGGCGGCAGTGCTGCCGGAGAAGAATCAGGAGCTGCTATAGAATATAAAGATGGAATTTATACCGGAGAGGCAGATGGATTTGGTGGAATCATTCAGGTGGAAGTGAAAATTGAAAAGAGTAAAATTACAGAGATAAATGTAGTATCTGCAGAGAAAGAAGATGGTGCGTATCTTTCTATGGCGAAAGATATTATTCCGAAAATAATTACAACGCAGAGTGCAGATGTAAATACAATAAGCGGTGCTACTTTTAGTTCAACGGGAATCAAAAATGCATCCGAACAGGCTCTTGAAAAGGCGGTAAAGTAGTGTGAAGAAGATGGATATTCATAATTTAACAGCAAAAGATATAAAAAAATTGCATGTATGGCTCAGGGCGCTGATACAGGTTTTATATTTCCTATTTCTTCCATCTGTATATACAGCAGCATTCGCAGGAGTGAAATACATATTTACACAAATCGGTGCAGGTGAGAAAATTGCCGTGACTTCGTTTGTGACAGTATTGATCGTAATTTGCGTTTATACAATCCTTTTTGGAAGATTTTTCTGTGGATTTGCCTGTGCATTTGGTTCACTTGGAGATGGAGTACATGCATTTTATGTGTGGGCTTATAAAAAAATGAAAAAGAAACCATTTCAGCTTTCTGAAGCATGGACAGAAAAGCTTTGCTATCTGAAATACGTGGTTTTGACATTGATTTCCGTTTTGTGCTTTGCCGGTGTATATGGAAAAGCAAAAGGAACGAGTCCGTGGGATGTATTTTCTATGCTTCATGCAGGAAACTTTAAGCTTGGTGGATATGCAGCCGGTTTGGCAGTACTCTTATTTATTGTCGTTGGTATGTGTATGGAAGAGCGGTTTTTCTGTCGGAATTTCTGCCCTATGGGAGCTGTTTTTTCACTGCTCCCGGTACTTCCATTTTTTGCACTCCACCGTGACAGAGAGAATTGCATAAAGGGATGTAAGGCATGTACAAAAAAATGTCCATCTCGTATTGGACTTCCGGAAGATGGTTCGCTGAAAGTGGAAGGTGATTGTTTCCAATGCCAGAAATGTATTGACATCTGTCCAAAAGGAAATATTCATACAGGAGTCAAAAAGATTCGTGGAAATGAGTTCTGGTTTACCATTTTAAGATCGGTAATTTTACTCATTCTTCTTATTTATTTGGGGATATAGAAAATGAAAAAGAAAGATATCATACTTGGGATCGGAATTATCGCAGCTGCACTTCTCATGTTGCTTGTTTTGCAGATAAACAGAGGAGAAGAAGGAAACAGGATTCAGGTTATTTTAGATGGAAAAATATATGGGACCTATTCTCTGGAAAAGAACCAGGTGATAGAAATTGAAGAAGGTTCCTTTTATAACAAAATCCGTGTAGAAGATGGAAAAGCTTATATGGAAGAGGCAAATTGCCCGGATGGCTATTGCGAAGAGCAGGGGAAAATCAGTGGGCGTACACAGACCATTGTCTGTCTGCCACATAAACTTGTAGTAGAGGTTCTGGAAGCAGATAACGATACAAAGGCAAATGAGGAAGAAATTCCAGATACAATTGCAAAATAATAAGGAAAAAGTAAATGAACAGAAACGAAAAACTTACTAAAATGGCAATGCTTGTTGCACTTGCAATGATATTCAGTTATGTGGAAAGCTTAATACCGATTAATTTCGGAATACCGGGAATGAAACTTGGAGTTGCAAATCTTGTGACCATGACCGGACTGTATTTCCTGGAACTTCCAGAAGTATTTCTTGTAGTAGTTATGCGTATTTTATTGACAGGATTTTTGTTTGGAAATGGAATGTCCATTATCTACAGCCTTGCAGGAGGAATATTAAGTCTTTTGATGATGGCTGTTATAAAGAGGATCAATGGATTTTCCGTGATTGGAGTCAGCATTATGGGCGGTGTGTCCCATAATATCGGTCAGATTATAGTGGCATCCATTGTGGTGGAAAACCTGAAACTGGTTTATTATCTTCCAGCACTTCTGATTGCAGGAGCAGTGACAGGATTTATAATGGGAATTTTAAGTAAGAAAATTCTTCCGATTGTACAGAAAGAAGCAGGAAGAATAGTAGAAACAAAGTAAATTTTTTTGATTATAGGTTAGAAAGCTCTAACTTAATAATAAATATTATCAAAAAATCAAGGAGGTAATTATGGGAAAAGGAAATGTAAAGATGAAAGCCATGACGATGGCAGTCGCTATGTCTATGGTAGTAGGGCTTTGTCCATCAACAGTATTTGCAGCAAGCAGTGCGGATGTTGCGAAAATTAAGGATGGAACGTATACGGGGAAAGCAAAGTGTACACCAGATGCGGATAAAGACTTTGATGAATATAATTTATCTTTATCAGTCGTTATAAAGGATGGAAAGATCACATCGATTAGTAATATTAAGGGTGATGGTAACAGAAAAAATAATAGTTATATTGAGGATGCGACTGATGGATATGACGATTATACAGGTGTTGTAAAGCAGATTGTAGATGCAAATGAAACAGACGGAATCAATGCAGTATCAGGAGCAACTTGTTCATCTAAGGCAATTATCGATGCAACAAATGATGCATTGAAAAATGCTGACAAGAAAGAAGATACAGTCAAGACAGAGGAACTGGAGAATGTAATCAAAAAAGCAGAAGGGCTGAAAGAAAGTGATTATACTGCAGATTCATGGGAAGTAATGCAGAGCAAACTGACAGCAGCAAAAGAAGCTCTCGAAGCGAAGAAATCACAGACAGCAGTAGATACTGCGAAGGATGCATTATACAAAGCGGTTGATGCACTTACTAAGAACACACAAAAAGACGTGTATGTGTTGATGAATATCCCATATGCTGATTTTTATAAAGCAGAAGGAGTGACAGGTGCAGATGCCGTTTCATCAGCAACAAAGCAGAAAACCAGAGCTTCGCTGGCGTCAGGCTCTTATCATGTAAACAGTGATGGTTCCGATATTACTGGTGTGACATTTCCGGTTAAGATTAGTGATGTATCTGCATTAAAAAAATATACACAGATTACAGATGACAGTAAGGTGGATATTACAACATCAATTAAAGGAAAAGAATCAACAACAACATATAATGGAAAAGATGCATTATTTGAAAGCGCAAGCTATTCTTATTACACATTAAGTGATACACCGTCATATTATAAAGAAGCAACGGTAAATGCAGATGGAACATTTAACTTCAGTGAGGTAAAAGGAGAAGATTCCAAAGTAAAGCCTCTGTCCGATGCTACAACAGAATTTAAAACCTCGTCTAAGTATGGTGATTACCAGTTAAATATAGATGGTCTTCCAAAAAGTATTAATACAGTATATGGTGTAGTAATTAGCACAAAAGAAGGAAGTAATTACGGTCTTCGTCATGTAGAAAATATCTGGAAGCTTAAGAAGCAGGAGCAGGAGCTCGCATGGAGCACTGGATTTGTAACAGAATCACATGGAAACAAACTTGATTCCAAAGATTATGCTACCATGATGGGACAGACGATTAATAAAGTAACTTACTACACAGATGATGGTATTTATGAAATCCCGATGGACCAGAAAGTAGCGAAGAAATTTGATGGCGAAGTATCAGTGGCAGATATTTCTATCAAATCAGATACAACATCTGTTGAAGTAAGTGGACTTCCAAGTGATTTTGAAGAAGAATATAAAGTTGATGGAATCGATGAAAATACATATTCTGTAGAAATTAAAAAAGAAGGTAAGACCACTACAAGAACAATTAAATTCAACGAAGCTCTTAAAAAAGGTCGATATACCGTTACACTTAGCGATAAGAGTGGCACTTATGCACCGATTTCAACCACTTTTAATGCTTACACAGAGACAATGCCGGTGAAGTATAATGAAGATAATAAAGAACCGGCAGTTGTAAAGAATGACAATGTTACTGAAGAAGAATTTAAGACATATTTAGAAAAGATTAAATCTGTTACAGTGAACGGAAAGGAATATGCAGCATCTGGAAAGAGAGCAGTAAAACTAATTACAGAAGATGGAAAACTTGATCTTACACAAGATGCGTTTAAAGATGCAAAGGCAGGAGACGCATTTACTGTAACAATTGCAGAAGATGGATATCAGGCATACACATTTACTTATAAAGTAGCAGGAGAGGACAGTGAATATTCTTATGTTTATGTAGGAATGAACTGGTCAGAATACTGGGCAAAAGAAGGTGTGTATGCAGCCGGAAATACCGAAGCATCTGGTGTTACTGATTCTCGTAATGAATATGATAAAGGCGCTTTTGATACTGTTACAAGAGCAACTGCAAATCATGGCTTACATAGAGGAAGTTTTCAGTGTACGGCAGTGATTGAAGATACAGATGGTAATCAATATAACCTGTCTTACTGGGACAAAAATGGAAAAGCAGTGATGACAGATGGCAGCGTTTATACAAGAACTACAAATGCAGAAAAGAAGGTTGTATTTACTGCAGAAGATGGAAGCTCATTTATTCAGGCAGATTACAAAGTGACTGGTATAAAATATGTTCCTGTTAAAGTGAAAACAGCAGATTTAAGTGCATTGAAAGAAAAATATGTGGTTGTAGAAAATGGAGGCACATTAAGTGGAGGATTTTCTGAAAACCAGCTTAAATCATATACAGCAATTGCAGATGTAACAGCGAATACGAATGGTCTTAAGAGTGCTGAAAAACAAGAAGATGGAAGTTTTGCATTTTCTGCAAGAGCAACAGGCTCTTATTCTGGATTAAAGGATACACAGCTTGAAACTGCTGATGTTACTCCGAATATTAGAGAGGGGAAAGGTGTTGGAAGCTATGGAGAATTCTTACGTGTGGATTTAAATGGTAACTATGGTGGTCTTGGTTCTGCGATGCAGGCTGTCAAATGGACTTATTATGGAAATGATTCAACTTATACAACACCGGTAAGAACATTTGGAACAAAATTTGCGGCAGATAACTGGATGCATAAATCTATGGGAATCCAGCTTGGACTGACAGACTCTCTCAGATGCCAGCTTCCGGAGGGAACGGATGGAACAGGTTACTGGAAACTGACAGTCTATGGACTTGGTTATGCAGATTACAGCTATAGTTTCCAGATCGGAACAGAAAATCTTGCGGCACCAAAAACTGCAACCAAAGAAGATATCAAAGCATTACAGGACAAAATTGATAAAGCAAGTGCATTGAAAGAATCTGATTATACAAAGGATAGCTGGGATAAGATGATGAGTGAACTGGAAGAATCGAAAGAACTTCTTGCGTCAGACAATCCATTACAGTCAGCAGTAAAAGAGCAGACAATTCACATGACAGAGGCAATTGAAGCCCTTGTAAAAGTAGAACGGTCAGTTGACACAACAGAGATTGAAAAAGCAGTTGCAGAAGCAGAAGGACTGAAAGAATCTGATTATACAGCAGAGAGCTGGGCAGCATATCAGGCAGCACTTGCAAATGCGCGTGCCGCAATGGAAGCGAAAGAAAGTCAGGAAGCAGTTGATAATGCGACAAACAACCTGAACGCAGCAATCAAAGCTCTTGTTAAGAAAGTTACTGTTGCGAAAAAAGATGAAACAATAAATGATAAGACAATAAATGATAAGACAAGTGGAACAAAGAAAGGTTCTAATTCTGTACAGACCGGTGATCCGGCAAATGTACTCGGATGGCTTGGACTTGCAGTTTCCTCACTTGGAGCAGGAGCCGGCAGCTTTGCATGGAGACGCAAAAAAAGAAAATAATATGGATGGAATAGTTCATAAGAATGAATGCTGCTAGAAATTGATTGGCAGTGGTTTATTAAAACGAGGTGTGATTCATTGGAATCACACCTTGTTGATTATATGATTAAACATTACCAACCAAATGGGACTAATCGGGCCAATCAGGGCAGACAGACCATCTTTATCTATGTTATACTGCGAGTAAGTTAAAGAAAAGACAACTCCAAGAAATCATGATGAAGATGAAGTCATGGGTTACAGAGATGTACGAAATACAATTCATGAAAGTAATGAGTATATCCCAGTCAGACCTGATAGCAAATGATTTTTTGTGGTTTAAGGACGGGGCAAAGACTTATAACTAGATGAATCCTCCATCAATTCCGATAATTTGTCCCGTCATGTAGGAAGGTGCATTTGCTATCTGCCATGCAAGGTGTGCGACTTCTTCTGGAGTGCCAAATCTGCCAGAAGGGATTTCGTCAGCCAGTTCTATTTTGTCTTCTGGTGAAAGCATACGATTCATTTCTGTATCAATTACTCCGCATGCAAGGGCATTTACCCGGATATTGCTTGGGGCAAGTTCTTTGGCCAGTGCGCGTGTAAAACCGTGAATACCGGATTTGGCTGCAGAATATGCCACCTCACAGGAAGCGCCTACGGTTCCCCACATGGACGATATATTGATGATGCAGCCTTCTTTTTGAGATATCATATAAGGAAGTGCCTGGCGGCAGCAGTAAAAGACAGAGGAAAGATTCGTCTGTATCAGATGATTCCATTCCTCATCAGTCATATCGGTTAATAGACCGATATGTGCAATGCCGGCATTATTGACAAGAATGTCTAATCCACCAACCGAGGACTCGATTGTCTGAAATATCTGTCGAACATCATCAGGGTTTCCTACATCACCGGGTACTAAGGTAGAAGAAAGATGGAAGGTTTCCAGGATTTCCTGCTGTACTTTCTTCAGCTCTTCTGTAGAGTGGTGACTATTTAAAAAAACATGGCAGCCTTCCTTTGCAAAATGAAGTGCGATCGCACGCCCGATTCCACGGGAAGCGCCTGTGACAAGAACAGTTTTCTGGTGCATAAAAGATTCTCCTTATAGTTTTTTAGATAGCTCTCTTTTTCTGTAAGCATACTATCATGCATTTGTTGAAATGTCAAAATGATTCTTTGCTTTGGAAATCATCTATGCTGAGGTCTGATGTTTACGCTGGTTAAAATACGATAATACTCTGAGCACAAATACTAAGAACTAGCATATTTGTCCCTGTTTTCCATCTGGAAACCGTTCTTGCAGATACTCCGAATACATCGGCAAGCTGTTCTTGTGTAAGATTTTCTCTTTACGACATTACTTTAAAAAAGTTCCAATCTTTTTTGTATCCATGTCTTTACCTCTCTCACTTACAGCTTACAATATATATTAAAATTACCACGACATAAAACGAGAATTACTCCATTTTCAACCAGACAATGTATGTCTAAGAACATTCAAAGACACTTTCAACTTCAAAATAGTTGTTAGGCTGGAAATGAATAAACTAATTTTCAAACAAATTATATCTATCAATGCTCATACAGACATTATTCTCAAAAATAAATTTCACTACCCATGGCATTACATTCCGAATCCTTTCAAAGTCGTAATAACCAAATGTATTGTCGTAGTAGTTAATGATTGTACTTAATGCAGTTCCGTGACTGCCTATAACAATATTTTTTCCGCTATAAACTTCCAGTACTTTATTCAATGCTTTAATGTTTCTGGTTTGCACTTGTTTTAAGGTTTCACCATCCGATAGTTTGTAATCAAAATTTTCCCACTGACGCTTACAGAAAGTGTCAAAGTCAGCTATCCATTCACTATCAACTTTTCGTTCTCTAAAATCTTCTACAGTTTCAATCTCCAATTTTTTAGTTTCTGCAAAATGGGCAACTGTTTCAATCGCCCTTATATATGGACTTGACAATACAATATCAATATGCTTATCCGATAAAAAATTCGTTACAAGCTGTCTGTCTTGTAATCCTTTATTCGTAAGCTCTCTTGACATATCATCATGGTTATTATAATTCGGTTCTGCATGCCTGACAAAATATACGGTTGTCATTTTTATCACTCTCCATAACTTCCTATGTGTTCTTATCGTGCTACATTAAATCAACTTCTTTTCCATCATCCAGAAACGTCCTTTTCGCCAATCTGCGTATCCACGTTTTACATAGCCACTTTTTCATACAGTCTGATAGCGTATGGATTTTCTGAAAACACATCCAATCGTACGGATTCAACCCCTATATTCTGAAGTTGATTTTCTATATGGTTCAATACGATTTTTCCGATTCCTCTATTCTGAACTTCCGGTGAAACACAAAGGCGATGTATAATGCAGGTCATTTCTCCGTTATACGTCCACTTTGTATTTAAATACTCAGGATTACATTCTGTGTTTATTGTATATATTGCAATTAACTGAGCTCCCTCAGTGACCGTGTATAGTGTATCATTGATAATATCATTGGCAAAATCTTCCTTTGTTGGATATATCGCATCCCATTGGTGAATTCCCTTTTCTTCCATAGTGTTGATTGCTGCTGTTATTAATTTACATATTTCTACCTCTCTCTATACTTTCCGGGTTATGAAACCATTTCAGTTTTTACAGTATAGTATAACACAAAATAAAATGAAACTGGTTGACTGATTGAAGTTCAAAACCAGAAATTTTTTTCTGTTGTGCTGTATGTGAAAATATGATAAACTTAGGTTAGTTAGAACAAACTAAATGACAGGTAGTGGAAAAAGGTATAAGCGATTTTTTAAAAGAGGAAAAGGAGGGTGAGCAGAATGCTGACAGAACAGAAATACAAAGACTTGTCCATAAAAGAGTTTACCAAGGCTGCAGAAGTGTATGATTCCGGGCATGTAGGGGTGTATGAAATGTGTAAGGATGATTATCCACCAGTCTATCAGGAATTAAAAGAATATCCATTTCAGGAACTTTTAGATGTTGGATGTGGAACTGGTCCGATGATAGAGCTTTTGTTGAAAAAATTTCCAGACAGAAATTATACGGGCATAGATTTGACTCCTCGTATGATTGAAGTGGCGCAGGAAAAGAAACTTGCCCACACAAAGTTCCTGGTCGGGGACAGTGAGAATCTTCCTTTTCCAAAGGATGCATTTGATGTGGTTGTTTGTACAAACAGCTTCCATCATTATCCGAATCCACAGGCGTTTATGAATGAGGCAGCACGAGTATTGAAAGTTGGTGGAAGGCTGGTGCTGCGCGATTACACAAGCAATACATTTATAGTATGGCTGATGAATCATATCGAAATGCCATTAGCGCATTTTGGTGGACATGGAGATGTACGTGTCTATCATTGTCAGGAAGTGGGCGAAATGTGTAAAAAAGCAGGTCTGAAGGTGCTAAAACTTGAGAAGCAGAAAGGTTTCCGAATGCATCTGGTAGCAGAAAAAGAATAGATGAAATTGCCGGGGAGGGGGAGGTTTTTCGCTGCGACGCCCTCCCTGGGACTGCAAGATATCAAAACATTTGCTCCTCCGGGCAGATTTTATCTTGCTTTGTTATTTTCCGGATAACTCTGCATGGATTTCCAACTGCTACGACCATTGGTGGAATGTCTTTTGTTGCAACGCTGCTTGCTCCGATCACACTACCCTCACCAATCGTCACACCACCGCATACAACTGCATTGGCACCAATCCATACATTTTTTTCAATAGTGATTGGCTTAGAAGTACTGATTCCCTCCGCTCTCTGTAGTGGATCAATAGAATGGCCTGCGCAGGCGATACAGACCCCAGGTGCAATGAAGGCATTTTCCCCGATATGAACCGGAGAAGTATCCAAGATCACACAATTCATTTTATTAGTATATAGATTTGCTTTCCGTAACCCTTTCACTGAAACTGTCTGCCAATCATAAAGCGGCTCATAGACCAGTCTGGAAAGGTTTCATCACATTGAGAACCGAATCCCTTGATTATTTATATCGACTGTTACCGCAACACCAAAAGGAATGATACAACGTGGCTGGGCGTGCCCGATATTGACATTACGCACTATGGGTAATGTGGGATTGCCAATTGTATCTATCAGAATTTCTTTATATTCCTGTGCATATATTTCATCTGCTGGCTTGCCAATGAGAACACCTGAAAGTACGTCAAAAATACCAGTTTCTTTTATTGCAAGCAATGCATTTCTGTATTTCTGAGGAGGCATTTTTTCTTCACTGGGCTTCACTTCTTTTATGGTTCCGGTCCTTATCAGTTCTTCAAAGTATTTCTTTGTATATGGGAGCATTTCTTTGCCCGGTTCACAGATATCTGCAAGGAAGGATTGCCCATAGAATGTTTTCAGCCCTGCTTTATGTAGCATAAAATGATTGATTGTTGTATCAGAAAAACCAAGAAATATTTTATCCGAAACGACATTAGCCAGTTCATTATGTTCAAACAGGTAAGGAAGCAGGCGATAGGTGTCATCTCCACCGATTGCACAGAGGATCATATCGATGTCCGGATTCTGAAAGGCTTGGAGCAAATCCTCCGCACGTTCCGCAGGATGTGTTTTGATGTATTCAATTCCTTTTAGAGCGTGGGGCATGAATGTTACGTTCAACCCAAAGTCATTTAATCGTTTCATCCCTATATCCACTTCATGCTTTACAAAATCTTCCCCTATCGTACCGCTCGACAAACTGACGATAGCTATGTTTTTTATCATACTATTTCCTCCTGCAAAATACGGATTTCTCCGATGTTATAAACTGGAATTTGACTTATTCTCTTATCATTCGATAGAATGTTCCCGTACCAATTCCTGTTGTCAATTCATATGCTTGTCCATCAATCCTAAATCCTGCCTTTTCATAGCACTTTACCGCTCTGATATTCCATGTACGAACTTCCAAATACAACGGCTTGTTAGGATATAACTTTTTTGA
>CAJMSZ010000021.1 GCA_905216215.1 uncultured bacterium
CGTTTAACATGGATGAGGTATCTGTCTCTATAATGCGAAATCTTATCTGAACTTATAGGAGGTAAATCAGCAGGAAAATAATAATGTACCTGTTGCTGATGAAGTCGATCCGGAACTTCTGGCAAAAGTATTGGCTAATTCAAAGATGCGGGCATTGCTTAATTCACTGACGAAAACAGATCATAACTTGGCAAATGAAATAGAAGTTCCACATGAGATTTTAAGAAAAAATCCTGTTCAATATATGAATATGAGCAGGATTTTTCTCTTTACAACAATATTTTTTACAATATTTCCTTCGATTATCCGGAAAATTTTTCGCTGTAATGATTATTCATATCCTCCCAGTCCATGAACAATACATAAAATACTTTGCCATATTGCAGGCTCTCAACAATTCTCCCATGGTCAAGCACAGACAGATATGCCCCATCCGCTCTTCGTAAATGAAAGTGAATATAGTCATTTACATTGCCATTATCAATCTGTTTCCAAATGCTTGCTTCTATCTTCTTCTTCTCATCTTCCCGTATCAGGTTGCTGAAACTTTTCTTTGTAAGTCTGAATAGTTCATCCATATCTTTATACCCGGTCATATGAAGAAACTCCTGATTTGCATAAAAGTTCATCATCTTCTTTGTCTGCTCTGTATATGATAAATGCTCCTGGAAGGTGCTCGGAGATATCCCTGAATGCAAATCCCAGTTGTTTACGAACCCTTAATTCAAGTCCTTCCCTATAAGCCATGCAGCCATTTTTTCCATGAAGTTTTATTTCGTAAAGGGCTGCATCTGCACAGCGCATAAGCTGTGAACGGTTAGACGCAAATGTCGGATATTCCGAATATCCAAGAGAAATATAAAATTGATGTTCTTTTCCATTATATGAAAATGTCTTTGGAGCCATAGTGAATTGCTGTAGCTTCTCTTTTACATCCTCGTAGGAATAATTTTTTAAGAGAATACAGAACTCATCTCCACCATTTCTTCCTAATAACGCATCAGACGGAAAAAAAGCTTTCATACTGTCTGCCAGACTTCTTAATGCTTTGTCTCCGTAAACATGTCCATAGATATCATTAATAAGCTTAAAATCATCAATATCAAGGAGTACAGCCACAAATTTCGCTTTCAGATTTTTATTAATCATATTTTCTGCCAGTTCATCGAATCCATAGCGATTGTAAATACCTGTAAGAGAATCTGTTTGCGCCAGTATTTGAAATTTGTTTTTATTTTCTTTTGATACCAGCCACACCCGGGTAAGAATTACCAAAAGCAAGGTAATCGCAATAAAGAA
This sequence comes from uncultured bacterium, assembly GCA_905216215.1. GTDB lineage: Bacteria > Bacillota > Clostridia > Lachnospirales > Lachnospiraceae > Allocoprococcus. Next base: position 1,300 of record CAJMSZ010000021.1, read on the forward strand.
AACACTGATTACAGCTATTAATGTATTATTTCCCCAGCCATTTTCAGGCATTATTTCAAACTTCCAGTTCTCCGTTCCTATCGTAAAGTCATAGGAAACTGGATTCGTTAATTGACGGTCTGACTGATAAATAACTTTATAATTATCACTCCATGGATTATCCGTTTTGGAAAGACTATATTCATATCCAAATTTCGAAAGTGCACTTGTTGAATCTGAAAAAATATCCGGAACACGAAGGATAACAATAGTAAATCCCCAAAAATATTCCTGCCCGTTTTCATCTTTCAGATAAATAGGATTGCGGACAGCAATTCCATATCCACCCTGTTCCAATTCAAAAGGCCCCTGCGTAATGATTGAATGATGATCTCTTGCATATATGGAAATTTCACCACGTTCTTTATCATGAATCAGATCAATCTTACCTGCCTCATTTCCATCGGCCGGATAAATATCCGTTACAATACCAGCCGGAGCAAGCTGTACGCTTTCAACAGAATCCGACATAATATTTTTTGCAATTGTGTCAAATTGATTGATTTCTCCAGTTCCGCTGATCAAAAGCTGTTTCAGAACATCTGTAATCTCTATTCCATTTATAATCTCATTCTCTATACGTTCTCCATAGGTTGTTGCATTTAATTGTGCTGTTGTGCGGCTCTGCTCTTTTTCATGAGTATCTGTGTTGTATACGACTAAACTAACAAGGCATATGCTCATTAAAAAAACGAGAAGAGGCACAAGTGTCTTTTTTTTCACCTGATTCACCTCGTTTTATCTATCTGATGATTTTATAATAAAGCATTATATCACGGAAGTAAAAAAATTGAATAAATTTTGCCAAAAAAGTTATAGAATGTTTTTCCATTGTACTGATAACGTTTTCCTTACAAAAATTAAATCAACCAATAGATTATTCTAATAACAATGTGGCTGTTATATATGCACCAAATGAAACAATGAAGTCTTCATTGGCTAAAACTTTTGAGGCGGTAAGAGATAAAAGGCCCGTAGAGGAAAAGGGGGTTGGCTGTGTTAGTTCATATAGCATTGTAGATGAAAATAATATAAATATTCCTGGTGAAAGTATTATGGTAATAAATCCTTTTGATGAGAATGCATATGATATTGTGGAGTGAAGTCAATTGGAAAATGTTAGATATTTTTATGATTTCTTCAAAAAGCACGAAAGAGAATTTGAAAAGTAGAACGCGTTGACACTATAGAATAAGTTGATACTATAATAATAGATAAATTGCACAAAAAAAGAATGACTGAACTATGAAATATGTTGAAATTCACTCTTGCATTTTAACGCGGAAAAGTGTAAAAATAAATACAGATAAATGAGAAATGCAATGAGAGGGATACGTTACAAAAGGTAACTGGATTTCAGAGAGCCGTTGGCTGGTGTGAAGCGGCAGAAGGTATTTTGTAATATCACCCTGGAGCAGCCCACTGAAATGAGGAAAGTAAGCAGGGACGTCATCTTCACGTTACAGAAGAAGCTGTTTGGAAAGACAGTGATGAGAGACTGTAGTTAGTGATAAGTGCAGTAATACAAAGTGGTACCACGGTAGAAATTCCGCCTTTGTTGTCCGAATAGACAGCAAGGGCGTTTTTTTATATATTAAAATATCACAGAAAGAAGAGGAAAATTTTATGAGTGGAATATTAATGATGATCATTGCTATCGTTGTACTTGGTGGCGGATATCTCCTGTATGGACGTTACCTTCAAAACAAATGGGGCATTGACCCGAATGCCAAAACACCAGCATATGAGATGGAAGACGGAGTGGACTATGTACCGGCCGATACCAATGTGGTATTTGGACATCAGTTTGCATCGATTGCGGGAGCCGGACCGATCAATGGACCGATTCAGGCAGCGATTTTCGGATGGCTTCCAGTATTACTTTGGATTTTAATTGGCGGTGTGTTTTTTGGCGCGGTTCAGGATTTTGCATCTATGTATGCATCGGTAAAAAACAAAGGACGTACCATTGGTTATATTATTGAAGAATACATTGGAAAATTAGGTAAGAAGTTATTTTTGCTGTTCTGCTGGCTGTTCTGCATTCTGGTAGTTGCTGCATTTGCTGATGTAGTAGCGGGAACCTTTAATGGATTTGCGACAAGTGAGTCAGGAAATGTCACCAAAGTAGCAGCGAACGGAGCGGTAGCAACGACTTCGATGCTGTTTATTTTGGAGGCAGTCGGTCTTGGATTGTTTTTAAAATATACTAAATTTAATAAATGGATCAATACTGCGGTAGCAATTTTATTATTGGTAGCAGCGATTGCACTGGGATTACAGTTCCCTATGTACCTGAGCCTTGGAACCTGGCATGTTATTATTTTTGTGTACATTTTAATTGCCAGTGTTGCGCCGGTATGGGCGCTGCTCCAGCCACGTGATTATCTGAACAGCTATCTGTTGATTTTCATGATTGTCAGTGCAATTATCGGTGTCTTTGTAGCAAATCCGGCCTGCAATCTGAAAGCTTTCACAAGCTTCAATGTAAATGGACAGTATATGTTCCCAATCTTATTTGTAACGATTGCCTGTGGTGCGGTTTCCGGATTCCATTCACTGGTATCGTCCGGTACTGCTTCCAAACAGATTAAAAACGAAAAGAATATGCTCCCGGTATCCTTTGGTGCGATGCTGATGGAAAGCATGCTTGCAGTGATTGCATTGATTGCGGTTGCATCTTTCGCAGAAGGAGAAGCAGCAGCACAGGGGCTGACAACACAGCCTCAGATATTTGCCGGTGCGATTGCTAATTTCCTGACAGTGATCGGACTTCCACATTCTCTGGTATTTACGCTAATTAATTTAGCGGTATCCGCATTTGCGTTAACTTCATTAGATTCGGTTGCCAGAGTCGGACGTCTGTCCTTCCAGGAGTTCTTTCTCGATGATGATGTAGACCCGGAACATATGAGTCCGTTTTTAAAAGTGATGACAAATAAATATTTTGCAACAATCATTACACTTGTACTTGCTTATCTGCTGACAAAAGTTGGATATGCAGAAATCTGGCCATTATTCGGCTCTGCAAATCAGTTGTTGTCTGTACTTGCGTTGGTAGCCTGTGCAGTATTCTTAAAGAAAACAAAACGACAGGGATTCATGCTTTGGGGACCAATGATATTTATGATGGCAGTGACCTTTACTGCACTTGGCATGACCATTGTAAAATTGAGCAAGGCATTTGTTACAACCGGATTGAATCTTGGAAATACCTTACAACTTGTATTTGCAGTTTTGCTGTTGATTCTTGGTGTATTGGTAGCAATTCAAGGCGTTAAGAAATTACTGGAGAAACCAGAAGAGAAAAAAGTGGCTGCTTAGTATATGTAAGGGTGGCCGATTTCATTATAAAATATATTGTTAAATAAATGAAAGCTGTAAAATCTACGTTGAGTTTTACAGCTTTTTATGTATACTAGAAGTAGTTGGAATCATTCAGGAAAATCAAATGATGGTTAGACAAAGAGGAAAATAGAGAGTCCTCTCTGTCTGCTATTGGGAAAAAGGAATGAGAAAGTTATGGAAAGAAACGAAAAAATGAAAGATTACCCGCAGGCATTGTTCGAAGAGGACAGCCCTGTCATTGTTGATAAAATGCAGCTTTGCTGCAGTCACAATCGTGAAACGAATATACTGCGGCTTACAATTAGAAATGCTTCACTGTTGCCATTATATGGCCTTAGTATTATCGTTGAAACTTATGATAAAGAGGGCAACCATACAACGGATGGAGATGTAGAGTATCATTATTATGGACTTCAGGTTCCGAGCGGTCGGACCTTTGGAGAGGATGAAGGCATTATTGTGGATGAGAAGGCAGTTAGCTTTGATATCCGTGTTATTCAGGCAGAATATCCGCAAGATAATCTGTTTCAAGGTGATATCCGTCTGCGACCGATACAGGCTCCACAGCCTTTGGAAAGTCTGGGAGACCTTGAAAAGCCATTTCTGGCAAGAGTGAAAGAAAAAAAGCCAAATTTAAAAGTACTTTGTGTACCTGAGGAGAAGGATTTCTACTGGAGATGTACTTGTAAGAGTATTTATCCGAAAGATTTTACCAAGTGTCGTACTTGCCGCGTGGAACGGGACTGGATTGTTGGTATTCTCCCCAAGCTGAGGGAAGAACGATGTAAAGCAGAAGAAGCCGAAGCAGAGCGGAAAGAAGCAATACGTCTGGCAGAAGAGGAATCCAAAAGGAAAGTAGAGGAGGAAGAGAAAGTCAGACAAAAAGCGGAGGAAGCCAGACAGGAAGCGGAGCGACTGGAAAAGGAAGAACCACTTCGAAAACGGAAAAAGAAAGTTCGTATCCTTCTGCTTGCAGGAGCAGTCATCCTTGCCGGTGGAGTCGGCTACTGGCGGGTGCAAGTCGCGAAAGAGCAGACAAGACTGGAGGCCAAGGCGGAACTGGAAGCTCAAAAAAAGGCCGAAGAGGAACAGAAGAAACAAGAGGAAGCCGGCAAGAAAGCGGAAGAACAAAAGCAGAAGGTCGAAGAGGAACAGACTCAGAAGGCAGACTATGGTAAGAATATTGTAATCGTGGGTGCTGACATGACAGCAGAAGAACGAACCACGGTAATGAATCTGATGGAGATGGACGATTCTGAATTAGAAAATGCGGTAGTGATTCCGATTACAATGGAACAGGAATCTGCTTACATGGGTGAGACCGATGATACAGAGCTATATGGGAGCGCTTCCAAATCCTGTGTGCGTATTACAACAACGCCACCGGGAAGTGGATTGCAGATTTCGATGCACAATATCGATTACTGCACAGAGGAAATGTATCGTCAGGAATTACAGAAGATTGGTATCACAGATGCAAATGTTGTCATTGCGGCAGCACGCTCATCAGCAGGGACGGCAGCTTTGGCAGGAATTTCAATTGTACCACAGTATGTGGATGTGGCTCAGTTTATTAAGTAATCAAAAAAATACGGAACACAGGATGAGAACTGTGCTCCGTATTTTTCATATAGTCCTATTCTCCAAACTTGTGTATAAGTACTCTTCAAAATAGGATGGCTATTTTTTTCGCCAGATATTTTATTAGGCACCATGGGAATATATTCATATGCCGGTGTGAAATCATGCTTGTTGTATAACTTATAATACTGTATGAAAATTCGGTTCATAATCTTCGGAATCTGGTCTTTATTTGGCTCGGACAGGATAATCAGATACTGAAGGGAACTGTATCGTGTATAAATATCTACCTTCCGTATTTTTTTGCGAATCGCCTGTTCCATACATTCCAGCGCCTGTTCAATGTGTTCAATATACATGGTTGAATTAGGCTGTGTGTTCATTGTCACCATGACTAGATAGCAGTGATGCCTGTAACGGGCACCAAGGCTGTTCATGTATTCATATATTTTGGCAAAATCACGGTAATCCAAATCCAGGGCTCCAGTATAATTACCACTCTCGCGAAGTGCCTTTGCCACCAGAGATAAATCTCGTACAGTAGCGGTATCTGTCAAATGCTCCTGTTCCATCTGCTGGTAGAAGAAGAAATTTTCTTTTCCGTTCTGCTTTACATAATATAAGGCCTTGTCTGCTTTCTGGTAACAATCTTCAAAGGAGGCACCTTTTTCGCACATGCAAAGACCTGCTGAGATAGAGGCAGAACGGATTTCTATATCGTCTGCCTTGAGAATACGGAATTTTTCAAAAATTTCTTCCATCAACCGTGTCATGGATTCGTGGGTTACGTTTGGCATAAATAGCAGGAATTCGTCCCCACCAAGTCGACAGACGGCTGCGTTCTGTGCATAATCAGCAAGTAGGTTTCCGAGGGATTTTAATGCACGGTCACCGGCTTTATGTCCATAAATATCATTAATCTGTTTCAGATTATCCATATCCATGAATGCCAGACAGCCACCATGCTCCTGCATAAACTGTGCCGTCATCTTTTCACCGATATTCCGCACAGGAAGACCGGTAAGCAAATCAAAGTTATCGCTGTCTTCCTGAGATTTTATCGTAGTCATGACATCAGAGATAAGTTTACCGATTTCGTTTTCTACCTCAGGATTTGCCTGCATGGCATCTGTATTTGGGGTATCATTTGAAATAACCATACGGTTTTCATTGAGCAGGCGAAGAAAAATGTCTGTAAGCTCAGGGTCAAACTGTGTGCCACGGTTTTGCTTTAGTTCTTCATAAATGGTCTGCTGTGGCAAGGCATTACGGTAAATACGTTTGGAACGCATAGCGTCATAACTGTCGGCCAGGGCTACGATGCGTGCGTGGAGCGGAATTGCTCTGCCTTTTAGTCCATCCGGGTAACCATGACCATCATAGCGCTCGTGATGATTGCGGGCCACTTCTACAACGTGATCAATCAAAGTAATGTTTTTTAGCATTTCTGCACCTATGATGGTGTGGTTTTTGATGATGGTATATTCCTCTTCTGTAAGCTTGGTTGGTTTATTCAAAATGATGTCTGGTATGCTGAATTTGCCGATATCATGCAGATAGGCGGCATGTTTGAGATTCAGAATTTCTGCCTGACTCCAGCCCAGTTCTTTTGCGAGAATAGCAGAGTATTCTGCAACACGGTGAGAATGTCCGCGTGTATACTCGTCTTTCGATTCAATAGCCAGAGAGAGCGTCTGTATAATCTGAAGTGATATTTGCTCCATCTGCTGTCGGCGGCGGTGCATCTCTTCTTCCTGTCGTTTGTTTTCCAGAGAATGAACATGCTTCATGGTTCGCAAAATATTCACAAAAAGCAGAATCAGCATGCCAATTCCGATAAAGATACCGGAAATAGAAACAACAAAGTATACAGAAATTGTTTCAATCAGAATCGATATCATTGAGACCAGCAGTCCGAATATTACTAAATGCTCCTCTTTTGACGGCGCTTTTCGCATATCCACAGCAAATGTCATAAAAATAGTAACAAATGTAAGTAACAAGATAATCTGTCCCACAGGAAGCGTTTCAATGTAATCTGCGATTCCGGTAAAGTGAAGGAAAGAGCAGACGAACAAATTCACAAGGGCAATCCTTTCGATGTACTGGTATAATTTGCGATGTCTGCCATGCTGGATGCTGTCGGCATAAAACAGAATGGGCAGTGGGCAAAGCATAATCATGACAAAGCACAGACTGGCAAGAGCCGAGGCATTTGGCACTAATAGCTGGCGAAAATTGGACTCACCCAGCATCCAGACAGAACCCATGACGATACACCATCCAAGGTATTCCATGTCGAATTTGGTCTTATATACAATACCAAGTGCAATACTGAAAATAATGGTTACAATTCCGGCAAATAAGAAAAACAGCGCAATGATTGTTGCAGCACCATACTCCGTGAATATGTATTCCCAGATATCTATTTTGTCACCGCAGTATACAGCATTGACTATGCCAGAGTAGTGTTTGGTATTTGTTGTCAATTCAATACGCACTTCTTTTCCTGCATCTTCAGAAGAAGTCGGGCAGAATATATAACGGCTTGCAGAATTCTTACCAAAGATGCGGGTAGAGCTGGTGTCATATTCACAGCGCAGCATACCATCAATATAGAAACGCACATCTTGCAGGGAAGAACGAATAGCCAGATTACTTGCATCGTAGTCGGAAGGAAGCTGTGTAGTGATTACCATGGTTTCCTTCGCAGGAAGGTCATAGTTACCAGGGACAGTAATTTCTTCCTCTGTTCCGTCTGATTTTTCCCATATAAAGGTACCCTTATAAATAATGTTTTCTGGAAGAGATTCTTCGTCACGCTCGCTTGGAACTGCGAAGGTGGCAATGAGAAATCCGGCCAGTATGGTAAACATTAATATATAAAAAATACGTGTGTCTTTTTTGTCAATTGTGTAGTTATTATTTGCTGTTGTCATAAATACTCCTTGTTATTTCTAACATTGCATTCTATAAAAGCTGGTAATATTATACTATTTGAAGGCATGATTTGCAATTGACTTTCCGAATTACCATTTTGAATGAAGATAAATTTGAGAAAATAAAATGTAATTTCTGATAGAAAAACAAGGGAAACACTAGGAATTTGCATTACATTTTGATAAAATGTAAAGAAAACATTCGTCTTGTTATGGTGACGGATGGGATGAGAAGTAAGAACAAGATAGATTATCGCAGGTGATATATATGAAAGACGCAAAAAAAAGAGGATTTACACTGGTAGAATTGATTGTTGTCCTTGTAATTCTCTCGATTATAATGGCGATTGCAGTTCCGTTTTTTGTTAATTACTGGCGGCGAGCCGAATTTCGCAAGAATGAATCAAATGCTAAAACGATATACTTGGCAGCTGAATCGAAATTAACCTATTATCGTTCGTCAGGTCAGTGGGAGGACTTTCAGAAGCAAATCAAGGCCGAGGGGATTGTAGGCAAGAGTGAGAGTGGTAAGCAAGATGCCAACATCTATGCTATCACGTTGGATGCAGATACATATAATAAGGAAAGAAAATCTTCCAATGCGGTATTGACACTTCTGGAAGATTACACCTATGACAAGGAAATCTTTAAGGGAGCGATTGCCCTTGAAATAGATGTTGATTCAGGAGAAGTTTATTCTGCATTTTATGCAACCAAGTGTAAGGGACTGAATTATGCTTCTACGGATGAAGATGGTTATCTGACAATGGAAAAGCGGGATTATGAAAGCAGAAGAAAACGACTTCTTGGATATTATTCCGCAGAAGATACAGTGAATGCGGTAAGTCTCAAACCTACGAGATTGCGTATTACAACCATTAGCTTACAGAACAGTGAGAAGCTTTCTCTTAACTGGTCTACTAATGCAGGAGATGCCCTGGATGTCAGTTATGAGATATCGTTTTATAAGGATGAAGATAAGTCGAAGTTATTTACAATGACAGTATCTCCGTATGATATGCGTTCCAGTGGATGGTCCAATGCAGAAGGAACATCGGAAGGACTGGCAATGATAGAACTGAAGGACAGTAGTGGGACGGGACAGGGAAGCTGGGCATTCCCGATTTCCTATAGTGACAACCGGTATTCCCTTGTTCTGGATGCCATGATGTCTGCAAAGGTGCAGGTTGTTCTGGATACGCAAAGCGGTGTGAATAAAACGGAATTAGAGAAAACTTCAAGCATCAGCATCAGCAGACTTGGAGAAGTGGCGGCAGATTTAAAGGAAGAACAGAATATTTATGCGACGGTGAAGGCAACTTCCTACGCAGGAGGTTCCAAACTGGTGTCTACTACCGAATACAGGGATAGTGAGCCGGTTTCTTCTAACACGGCAAATACGATGTTTGCAGACGCAACCTTGGGCAGTGATGTGAAAATTGCTACATTCCGGCATTTGTCAAACATCAGATATTATACGAAGAAGCAGAAGACAACATTCACGCTTACAGGAAGAAACATGGACTGGTCTGCGGTGGGAACCGGCTTTTATGATTTCACTTTGTCTAAAAGCAGAAATGCGGAGATGTTGACATGGGTGGGAAATGATAAGGGTAGCATTTTGAATTTCCCGTCCATTAAGGAATTGGAAAGTAATTATACGCTCAAAGGCAATGGACAGAGAACCTTGATTTCGAATTTGCATTTGGGAGAAGCTTCTGTGATTGATGATGAAATTGCAGAACAGCTTCAAATTCCTCAAACTGAATTTGTTGGACTATTTGGAAAGGTATCAGGAAGTGTTCAGAATCTGACCTTACAGAATCCAGTACTGCATCTGTTAGATGGAGAGAATGGAAGCCATTATCAGTCTCTGAAGGGGGCAGGAATTGTAGCAGGGCAAAATGCCGGTTCTCTTCAGAAAGTGGTGATAAAGGTTACCGGTGCGCAGAAAGAGAACACGGTTCAGGTATCGATGAAGAACAGCAGGAGCAATATCATTGGAATCGGTGGCCTAATCGGAATTATACAGGATGCTGGTCAGAGTGGGACTCATGGAGGACAGATAGAATCCTCCACAATGGATGGGAAAATACAGGCAGAGTTGCCGGAAACCTCTGCTGATGTGAACATGGTTTCTTATGGAATTGGCGGAGTGGTCGGATATGCGCAGATGAAGAACACGACCAAGGCTTCGAAGATTCGGGATTGTGTGAATCATGCGGAAATTAAAGGTAATCTGCTCACCGGTGGAATCGTTGGAAAACTGGATGGAGACTTTCAAGGCCAGAGTGGACTGTCATCCGGTCAGTTTTCGGCAATTGCTAATATAACCGGGTGTGATAGTGATGGCCTGGTTCTTTGTTCGGAGGCATCACAAGTCAGCTCATTAACAGGAAAGTATTTTGGAGGAATTGCCGGATATACGAACTATGGATTGATTTACAAGTCAAGCAGTGCATCGGGACGTTCACAGGGCTTTTCGTTTGACTCGAGTAAGAAGAACTTATTGCTTGGAACCTATGTAGGTGGAATCGTCGGATATGGAAATCTTTCTTTACTGAGTAACTGTTCCACAGAAAAAGGTGGATATATTCTGGGTTCTGATTATGTGGGTGGAATTGCCGGTGGAATGAAAGGTGATTATCGTGTGATTCAGGCAGATAATGGTGTGACAGTCACAACCAACAGAAGCTATGTAATAGGAAAGAATTATGTAGGTGGAATTGTTGGACAGAATGAAAGGAATGTTACCTTAGAAAATTGTGTTAATAATGGTGTGGCAGCAGGCTATGGAAAATTTGTAGGCGGAATTGTTGGTTATAATGATAAAGATGCAAAGATTTTGGACTGTGCAAGTTATCTTTCAGACTATGATAACTCCGTGTTTAACATGATTGTGAATAAGTGGGAAGCTACAGCAGATTATGCGGGCGGCCTTGCGGGTTATAATAATGGCAATATTACGTTTACGAATGAGAGTCAGGCAATTACCGTTAAGTCGGTTTCCGGTATCGTAGTGGGAAAGAATTACGTGGGAGGTCTTGCTGGTTTCAATGATGTAAACGGAACCTTAGATGTGAGTTATGAACTTATCGGAGGCCGTGTCTATGCTTATGGAGATTGTGCCGGTGGCGGATTTGGACTAAATGCATCCACGAAGATTCTGAATACAAAATTAGTCGTTAAACCGAGAAGTGTTCAGGGGAGATACTGTGTAGGTGGCTGTATCGGTGCAAATATAGTTGCACTTGAAAAAGATACCACCATTGCGAACTTCCAGACAAATAACAGCTTGGGACTGATTACGGGCGAAGCATTCTGTGGTGGATTGATTGGATACCAGAGAACCTATACGGGTTCAGGTGAGGCGCTTCTTGCATCAGCAGAGAGTTTACTGCCAGGCTTATCAACAAATAATTTGCCAGTAAGCAAGAATGCCTCAGCAAATTCGTATACACTTACAATTACTACAGTAGGAAACAGCGCGGATGCACTGACGGTAGAGACCAACAATGTTCCAATCCGCGCGGATATGTATGCGGGCGGAATCTTAGGATATTGTGAGAAAAATACGAAACTGGTCATTTTGAATTGCAAGAATGAAGGAAATATTTCTCAGAACAATAGTGAGAAAGAAGTAAATCTTGAAACCTATATCAAGAGCACAGAGATTGGACAGCAGAATTTGCCGGCAGAAGCAAAGAATATCAATATGCATTTTGTGGGCGGAATCATTGGAGTCAATCTTGAAAATCATGTAATTGAACATTGTACCAATACAGGAAGCTTGTCCGGTTACTCCGGAACCGGTGGCATTGTTGGTCTGAATGCAGGGCTGGTTGTGAACTGCCAGCTTGCTGAGCATTTTGGCAATGCGGCATTATCTTATCTGGGCGGAATTGCCGGGGTAAATGTTGGAAATACAACACAGCATGTATATGATGGCAATCATTATATGTCGGGGACGATTCAAAATTGCAGTACGAAGCAGGGAAAAGCAATTGCGGGAAGAAATGTAGTTGGCGGAATTGTTGGGTGGAATCTGCAAAATGGTATGCTGGAATCCGACACCAGTTATGCGAATATGATTGGCTATGGAAATTACATTGGTGGAATTTCAGGTAAAAACAGTGGTGTTATTCAGGTGTCGGAGGAGGATGGAACTTCAGTAAGAACCATTACCAGCACAAACGGGGAAGGCATCGGTGGAATTGTTGGTCTTAATGAAGAAGATGGAAAGATTCAGACAAAGGGAGATGCCGGTCAGGAAGTTGTGGCGGTAGGAAATGGTGTGTCTGTTACTGGAGCAGCCAAAGTCGGTGGAATTGCCGGAATCAATCAGGGTGTTATCGGAACAGGTCAAGGATCTGATGTTCAGGAGAGCCATTGGCTGACATGCAGTGCTCAGTTGGTTCGTGCTTCTCGGGGGACAGTCGGCGGAATTGTGGGTGAAACAACAGGAGATATCAGTTATGCCATTAACCGATCCGCAAATGTCACTGCATATGCTGGAGCAGCAGGCGGAATCACGGCAACGGCAGGTAAAGATAGCCATATACAGAACTGCAAAGGTTGCGGAAATGTAAGCAGCAGTGATGGGTATGCAGCAGGCATTGCTTCCATAAATGCCGGATTGATTCAAGAGTGTACTGTGGGAGAAGCAGATAATAAACTTACCATTTATAGTCTTGGAGAGACGGAAAGCGGTGCTCTTTGCGCAGTGAATAACGGAACAATTGACAACAGTAGTCCAGTGGGAACCAAGATTATTCTGGATGGGAATGCAACTACTTTTGGTGGAATTACCGGAAGGAATCATGGCATTGTCCAGAATGTGACACTTGGTGTAATGCCGGAAGTGAACAGTACATCTGGTAAGCTGACAGTTGGTGGAATTGCAGGGGAAAATGAAGGAACCATTGGACAAAGGAACACGACCTATGCGGATATACAGGTAAATGCTGATTTTGACGGATTCGACAATTACAGAAATCTGGGTGGAGTTGTCGGAAAGAATGCAGAAGGTGCTACCGTTCAGAACAGTACGTATACAGGAACGATTAGAGAAGAATCCAGTGCAGCAGGAAATTGCTATGGTGGAATAACCGGTGACAATCAGGGAACTCTTGAAAATTGCGCCATAAACGAAATCCATATGGAAATTCAGGGTGTCTATACTGCAACCAGTACAAGTACCACAGCCCAAAAGGAAGCCGCCTCTACTCATGCAGGTGGAATTGCCGGAAAGAATGAAGAAAACGGAACCATTATAAATTGTACGCTGAAGGATACGACAGACAGTATATTAAAAGCGAAATATGGCATGCTTGGCGGGATTGTAGGTTTCAATAAGGGAACCATACAAATGTCAGGAAGTAATTTGACTTCTCAGATTACAACTGTGAATGAAGAAGCAAATTCAGAAGAAATTCTGCAACAGATGAATGAACATGCCCGGACGGCCGGACTGATGGCAGATGACACTTATCTGGTATGGAAAGAAAATGCACAGGTAGAAAATGCTACCTACAATAATTCCAACAGGAAAGCGTCAGATAACCGACTCCAGATGTATATGTCAGCCAATGGCAGTCTTGGTGGCATTTCTGCTTATAATGCGACAACCGGGGAAATCAATCATTGTGTATCCGGAAACTGGTTCTTGGTGAATAAATCCAATGCCATTGGTGTCGGAACCGGTGGAATTATTGGAATGAATGAATCAGAAAAAGATATGAGCTACCTTGTAAATGGTGCTTTTGTGGGTAGGCAGATTTCCAAGGCTGATACGAACCGTTTCGCAGGTGGTATTATTGGAAATCAGAACAACACCACAAGTTCAGACTGGCTCATTCGGGATTGCATTAACTATGGAACAGTTTATTGCTATAACACCCATTATTCAGGCGGTATTATGGGACAGTGGACCGGTTCAGGCGGAACGATTCAGAACTGTGTGAATTATGGAACCCTTCAGACAACCTATGGAACAGACTGGGTTGGTGCAAGTGCAGGTATTGTGGCTCAGCTTTATCATGCATATGAAAATCAGGAGTACAATATCATCAGCAGTGGAAACTACGGAAGCATTTACACCAGAGAAGGTGAGCGAAGAGATAACAAATGTGGAGCCAATGACAGTGCGGGCATCTTGGGAAATATCACGACATATCGTGCCAATAATGCCAGTCAGGCACAGAACTTTACAGTTCAGATTCTGGACTGCTTTAATGCACCGGGAGTAAAGATTTACTCAGGTTCCATGGCATCGGGTATCTTTGGCTTTTTGTCCTGCGATAATCCGGATTTGACTTCTATTACGCAGTCGACTGCAAATGTAACGATTCGAATAGAGAGATGCCGCAACATGGCAGATGTTTTAAAGGGCTTCTATTATACGGCTGGTATCTTTGGAGACCGCTATGGAGAAGAGGCATGGAAAAACAATACGATTGTCAAAGACTGCTATTCTGTGGAGGTGGATGGCAATCATTATTTTGGACAAAACGGAGGCAATAAATTTCCAATCTATGGAAGCGGAAATGGCAAGGGAAGTTCCAAGGATATGCAGCCGGAGAACAGGATTCATAATTTTTATGTAGAAGGTGTATATAAAGAGAACGAGCAGCATTGGGGCTATTCGAATGTACAGCTTGGACAAGGCGTGGATTCCCTGGGACAGGGAAGTGGCAGCGCCGGAAACGGATACTACGAACAGGGAAATGGCAAATATGCGATGAATGTATTCTTCATGTACGACCTTACGGTAAAGCAATATTTTGTGGCAAGAATTAATGAAAGAACTTCCTCGTATATGACCACTATTAACGGAAAGGATGCATATATCAATGATTATGGGTATATTGTAGACAAGTCTGGAACGAAAAGAGGAGAAGTTCTTTATTATGTTGATAATGTTCCTTATAACAATACAAGGCTATATGATTACGTAATCAAAGACAGAACCAATCCAGTATTCGTGAAGGCGCGTACCAGTTGGAAACGTCTGGAAGGAATGACAGAGAATGATTCAGGAGAGGAACAGATACTTGCACCAAAGACTGCAGAAGCAGTTATTGAAAACGGCAAGATTACGATGAACATAGTTCCCCAAGCGCTGCCGGGAAGTACGGATAATAAGTGTGACCCGTTTGCGTATGAGATAGAAATATCTGATGGAACAAATACCGTGATTCATAAGATATATACAGAAAATGGAAGTTTTACTATTCCATCGGGATTGAATAAGGTATCGAAAATCAGTGTTCGCGCAGTCAGCATGTATGAAGAGGTGAAGCCATCAGAGTGGCTTGCGGTTGATACCAAAAATATCAATAAAGTGTTGCCAGACCCTGATATACAGATAGAGCTTGTAACAGATGGAAAGGCAGAGAAAGGCCATACTTATCGATATCGTCTGGCGAATTTAGAAGCCTACAATGAGACAGATGCAAATAGCAATCCGATTTATCCGGACTGGCAGGTGAAAATCAATATCCAACGAGTTGGAAATGTGATTTTGGATGCGGAAAATCCGGAAGCAACCATGTCGGTAAAGGAGCTAGATAATGTTACTTATCAGATGGTTGCGCAGGCATCCTTGAAAGATGGTACTGCATCACTGGCAGAGGCTTCTAAGGAAATATCCGTTCCGGTAAATCTTCCGTATTACAGACCTCCGATTACACTACGGGAATGGACGCCACAGCTTACAAAGAATATCAGCATTAGCGGTGACAGCTTGGATGATTTATCTGTAAAGGTAGAACTGGATGCGGGAAACCAAACCATGAACACACCACCGGTTTATCGGGCAGAATTAATTGGAACATGGAATGGAGAGCCAGATGTTGTATTTGCCAAAGAGGATATCCTGACGGTATCCGCAGGAAAAGCTACAGCGACGTTTACCAATTTGCCGGAATACATAGGAGAGGCAAGCAATCTGAAGGTGCGTATATGGTACGCTGCGTCAGGACTTGGTCCGGTGTATACCTATTATGATGTAGATGTAGCGGATTTAACCGATGCCAATGTGAAGGAACTGGTAAATGTAGATGCCGATGGGCAGGAAACATGGCAGTACAGTCACAGCACAGTGCTGGAAAATGCCCGGGTAGGTTCAGAATACTATTTTACTAATTACATTTATCATTCCAATGAATTATGGAGTTGGATTGACGCTCCGGTGTTGGAAGATACAGGAACAACATTGGAACCGGAAATTGGTGAAAATGGAGAATTATATTATCAGTTCCAGTGGGACAATGGGCTTACAGACACCAATCCGGTATATAAAGTTTCACTTGTTGGAATTGATGAAGACAGCAATGGAAATGAGCGTGAGGTTGTCATTGACATTGGAGATGCATATCAGGGCGGAAGAACTCTGAGAGTGGATGGCACGGACTGGGATTACAAGGAAGTGAAGCTGAAGGTAACAAGAATCGGGGATGCTTCCCAGAAGAAGATTGGATTATCCAGCATTGGTATTTACCAGACGAAGCAGCGTCTGAAACAACCGTCTCAGCCGTTTGTTGTGAATACCGATGAAAATGAACTGAATTATCAGATTACCTGGGCGGCTCTTTCATCCGAAAAGGGATGTGCGGGATATCAGATTTATGTACAGCCGTATGAGAATGGTAAACCAGGTCAGGCAGAAGCCATTGGTTCTGTTGTCACACCAGACCGGCAGGAGAATGGTATTTACAAAGAAACCATCAATCTGGAGGCATATGCCGGAAGGCGCATACTGGTTTATCTGGTTGCAAAGGCAGAGGCAGGTGGAGAATATCTGGACAGTACAGAGGGAGTAACCTATGAGCTTCAGATTCCGAAGCGGCTTCCGAAACCGAATGTAACATGGTCTAAAAACTGGGTTTATGATATCGCAAGCCCGCTAGAAGCAGAAAGCTTCCAGTCAGGTGGTCTGCGCGTCAGTCTGACAGCAGATAAAGACAGCATTCCGCCAGGAGGAAGTGCTTACCTGTTAAAAGCATATGTGTATAACAGTGAAGCAGAGGCCAACAGGGCAACAGATGTTAGCGCAGGTAATTATATTTCTGCATACCCATCGACCAACACACCGATACAGATGAGTGTGAAGAATTCAAGAGAATATTATCATGACATGGAAAATCTTTCTATTACCTATGCCGGAAAATGGATTGTTTTCTACACAAGGATTTCTTCCGGTGGCGGTAATGTAAGCTCAGAATGGACCAGGATGGAACGTGCAGTAAGACTTCCTTATGTCAAACTGGATGCACCTGAGGTTACCTCGGACACCAAGAATTATGATTTGACAGTAAAGGTAACCGATACACCGGAGGTACCGGGAGAAGAAAAGACCTGGAAAGCAGCACATACTGTTTTAAAATGGGAAAGTGTAGACGGAGTTACACTGTATAAACTGAATCTGGATGGAAGCATCGCAGACAACAGTTCACAGGACGGCACCAGAAAGCTGAATGCACAGATACGTATTTCCGAGCAGGCAGGTAAGACAGTCAAGGTGGAAAAATATGTGCAAAGGCAGGATGAACAGACCAAAGAGTGGAAATGGGTATGGGAGCCAATCGATGAAAATGAAGTCATTTATCCGGCAGGAACCCCGGAAACGGCAAAGACGCATACCTTCAATCTGGATAACTACAGTGTACAGATTGATTCCAGCTATGGAACCTACAGTGGCGCAAGAATGTATTATAACTTAGAACTTCAGGCACAGCTTGAGGTTGTATTACAGGAAGACGGAGGATTTGCATACACCCTGAAGCTTCCTGATGTGACAGAGATGTATGCACATGATGGCAGTTCCGTAAAACATACGAACTTTGCAATCACAGACAATGCTAAATTGACAGCAGATGTCATAGAAAATCTGTCGGGAGTAAGCACAGCATATGTGCCTTCCGAGGAAACAGAAATTAAGTGGAACGAATAGTGGAGTGGAGAAGACCATGGAGTACAGAGGCTGGAAACAGTTGAAGAAAAATAAGAAAAACGGAATATCAATGGCACTTGTGATATGTGTAGCTGCGTTTTTTACAGCGTTTTCAGCCGCCATTCTGTACACTGCAGGTCTTCTCACTGCCCAGTCCACACAGAGAATGAAGGAAGAAAGATGTTATCAGCTGGCAAAGAGCTTTTCCGAAGTTCTGACGCAGCAACTTGTGAAATATGAGCAGAAAGATGATTCGAATGGAGCAAATACCATTTATGCGTATGCTAATAAATTTCTGGATGGAGAGCAATATCTGGAATATGATGCAAAACAGCCGGATGCAACGAGTTATCATTATGTAGTAAGTACAGCAGATTTAGAGGACATGAATCAGTCAAACATTCTGCCGGAAGGGTATGGAAATATATCCATTACCCTTACCAAAGAGCAGAATGGAGACGAAAATATTGACAATCTCCATGGTGGAGAAATTGAATTAAAGAATGACGAAGCAAATTACGATACTATCATCAATGAAATTAAAAATACAACGGTGCGTCAGTATTTGATGACACTAAAGGTAACCGCTTATTATGATGATGTGACGTATACATATAGCACCGAATTTGCCCGCGAGGAAAAATACGGTATCCGTTTTACACACAATGGGACTTCCCTTGTATGGGACAGCACCGATATGGTCTGGAGGAAGGGAAACACAGGAGGAGAAATTTATATTCCAACTGACACCCCAATTCAGTATGAGTATCAGAAGAACCATACTACTTATTGCAAATTCATTGAAAATACCTACACAGAAGAAGGAGATGCGGGTGCAAATGAATAAGAGGATTAAGCCGAAATCAGGAGAAACGCTGGTTGAAGTTGTGGCGAGTATTTTTATTTTTCTGATTATGATAGGAATTATGCAGGGAGCAATTTCTTATAGCACTGCTTCCATGAAAAAGAATAAAGAAATCCGCAGGGAAAATGCAGAAATTTTGCAGAACCTTTCCTCTGCTACAACAATGTCAGGTGAAAGCCAGAACCTTCAGTTTGTCGCGGTCAATTCGACCATGACTACCAAAGGAAATCCAGTTTTTCAGATTCAGGTAAATCTTTGTAGTAAGCTGGTGAATTATCGGGATGCAGAAGGCAATGCGCAAAGTACTACCTTTTATCTGTATGGGGCATCACAGGGAGGTGATACTCCTTGATTATTCAGTGGATAACAGCAAAAAAAGTCAAAATGACTATGCCAAAAGGACACAGACGGCTCCTTAAGGAGAAGCGCAAAAGTGGCACCACATTAGTGGAAATGATTGTGACACTGATGCTCATTAGTATTATGATGGTAATGGCGGTGGCATCGCTTAGCTCTGCATCCCGTATCTTTGTGCGGATTCAGAAAACACAGTATGCACAGTCCATATTAGATACGGTAATGATAGAACTACGTGGTCTTACCAAGGATGCAACCGGTTATGTCAAAATATATGAGGAAGGAAGTTGGATTTCCGAATCCCAGGGGACAACTTCCAGTGGCTCCACTTTGGAATTTCTGACAACGGAAGGATATGCGGTGTTGCTCTCAACAGATGGATGTGAGGTTACCACCTTGTATATTGGAGAGGAACAGACAGGAGTTTCAGAAAGTGTCCCCAAAGGACGGCTTCTTACCAGATATTATTTCCGTGACAGCAGTACAGGAACCTATAACTATTCCTATGGAACCAGACCCGTTGCGAGAGCGGTTGCCGAGGCTTACGGAAAAGGATTTTATATGGGAAATTATTTGAAAGTGACCTATTCCTTTCCAAGTGGCACAATGGAAGGAGATAAAGTGACCAGTGTGGTGGCAAATGTGGAGCTTTACAGCGACGCAGAGTATCAGAATAAAATTGCAGAGGATACTGCTATACTGGAGTTTCGATATGATGTAAGATGTAAGACAGCAGTCACTGCAATCGCAGGCAGTGCAAATTAATCAGGTATAAACGCTCGCACCGAGGCGCTTATATAAATAATCTTCATAAAAAGGAGTGAGAGGTATGATGAAAAAAATGAAAGAAAACAAGGGAAAGGGGTTTACCCTGGTAGAGCTCATCGTGGTACTTGTTATCCTGGCAATTCTTGCTGCATTATTAATTCCGGCATTAACAGGATACATTGACAGAGCAAAAAGAAAAAATGTTGTGGCAGAAACACGTCAGGCGGTGATGGCGGCTCAGACACTTGCAGATGAAAAATATGCTGCATTGGTGGTTTCAGATGCAACCGCTATTAAATTTAGTAGAACAAAAGAAACTGATGAAGTGAATGATAATAGTGCAATTATTACCGAAAAAAGTATTAAGTCATTAGCTGAAGTGGATGGTAATATTATAGAGTTATATATTACAAGTGGTAAGGTAACATTACTTGTTTATGAAAAAAATGGGATAAAGTGTACATATAACCCGACATCAACAACGGGAACGGATGGTTCTTATAATGTTGAATAATTTTAAATTTCGTAAAGTTTTGAAATTAAGTTAATAAAGATAATATAAAATAATTTGGTATAAACGCTTGCACCGAGGCGCTTATATAGATACATATTTAAGAAAGAGGAGAGAGAAAAATGTTTAAAAAACTGAAAGAAAATAAGAAAAAAGGATTCACACTTGTAGAACTTATCGTTGTACTTGTTATCCTTGCAATCCTTGCTGCATTATTAATTCCGGCATTGACAGGATATATTGACAGAGCAAAGAGAAAGAGTATTGTAGCAGAAACACGTCAGGCTGTAATGGCAGCACAGACACTATATGATGAAGAAAATGCAAAGTCTAAGACAAATACAGCGGTGACAATTGAAACTGGTGAATTTACGAAAGCAAAAATTAAGAGCTTGTCTGAAGTAAAAGGAACAGTTACGGATGTTACACTTAATGGTAACAAAATTGGTACATTGACATATGATGACGGCACAAATGTTTGTGTTTATAATCCAAATGCTACAGACAATACAGATGGAGATTATAAGGTAACTGCTAAATAACAAACATTTTAAATGTAAGTATACAATTTATCAAGAAAGGACCCACTCCTATGATTCGAGAACAGGACAAAGACATCAAATTGACCCAAACTAAATATCGTCTGATTCGAACGGGAGTAGTAGTTCTGACTTTTATCCTGCTGCTTGCTGTGGCTATTGTACCTGGGGTGCTCCGGATTTTATATCGGGCGGACGCTCAGGTAGCTCTGGGTCATGCAAAATCGGTGCGACTGGCACTCCAGATAACAGGCACAGAAGAGTATGGCAGGAATGGTATTTTTTGTGACGCTTCCCATGAAGGGGGCGTCACGGAAAGTGTCTGGAAAGATGTCTTGACACTTAGTAAAGCGCCTGGTGATTTTTGGGTACTCCAGGTGGGAGAAGATGGCTATACCGTAAAGCAGTTTGTATACCAGGAGGGAGAATTTACCATATGGTATCAATCGAATCCGGTTTCTTATACGGTATATCATAATGAAACAATGATAGAACCGGATGAAGAGCAGGACGAATAGGAGACAGAAGAGAAAAAATGATTGGAATACTGGAAAGTATATTGTGGATAATTCGATTTTTATTCGGAGCCTGTATTTTTAGTTTTTTGACGGTAGTGGCAGACCGGCTTCCACGGAAAGAAAGTGTGGTGAGCGGACGAAGCCATTGTACACAGTGCGGTCGGATTCTCACAGGCTGGGAACTGATTCCGTGTGTAAGTTATTTAGCCTTGCATGGGAAATGTAAGGGGTGTGGAACGAAGATTCCACGGAGATGCTTATTTGGAGAAATCGCAGGCGGACTTGCATTTGTAGCCTGTGGGATTTGTTATGGATGTGGAAACCTCGGACTTTTGTCCTTACGGGGTGTGATTGTATTTATTTATCTAGGAATATTATTTGTGATTGCCCTGATTGATTGGGACACACAGTTAATTTACGATAGATTTCACGTGATGATTTTGCTTTTGGGAATCGGTAGTATCTGGCTGTTCCCAGAGCATGGAATTGTGAATAGATTGATTGGTGCATTGATTATTTCAGTGCCGATGCTGGTGCTTGCACTTATGATTCCCGGTGCGTTTGGCGGAGGGGACATCAAGTTAATGGCTGCAAGCGGATTATTGCTTGGAACAGCAGCTACGGTATGTGCCATGTTTTTCGGACTTCTCACAGGAGGAGCTTACGGAGCATGGATGTTAAAGAGTGGAAAACTGGACAAGAAAGACCATTTTGCATTTGGCCCATTTCTTGCCTTAGGACTTGCAGTGGCAGTATTGTGGGGAGATAGAATAGTGGCGTGGTATCTGCGCTTTTTATAAAATAGAAAGCCTGAAAATCAGGGAAAGGAAGAAAGAATATATGGCACGTTTTCGATATGTGGCAAAGGATATGGGTGGAAAGACACATCGGGGCACCATGGAAGCGGTGACAGAAAATGCTCTTGTCCAGCAGCTCAAAGAGCAGGAGCTGTTTCTGGTAGATGTGAAGAACCTGACTGTTGCAGAAGGCTATACGAAGTTAAAGGCAAAACAATTGCAGGCATTCAATAAAGAGCTGTCTACCCTGCTGGCATCTGGTGTCAGTCTGGTGCGCGCCTTGGATATCATTTCCGAACAGGAGGATTTGAGCGCGAAGGAGCGGGAAATTTATCAGGCAGTACTTCAGGATGTGAAGAAAGGTATTCCACTGTCAGATGCAATGGAGTCGAAGAAATGCTTCCCGGAATTAATGGTTGGAATGATTCACTCCGGGGAGGGCAGTGGTAATCTGGACCATGTGACAGCACGTCTGGCAACTCAGTATGAGAAGGATTATAAGTTGAATCAGCAAGTGCGCTCTGCCATGACCTATCCGTGTATTTTGCTTGTGCTTTGTGTGGCCATTGTGATTCTGATTGTGACATTTATTTTACCACAATTTCAGTCATTGTTTGACCAGATGGAATCACTTCCATGGGTAACCAATGTGCTGATTGCATTTTCTGATTTTCTGGTACAGAAATGGTATCTTGCTCTTTTGATTGTATTTGCCGTTGTGATGGCAATACGCATAATTGCAAGCATTCCAATGGTACACAGGCAGGTAGATTACTGGAAAGTGCATGCGTGGGGATTTGGAAAATTATTTAGTGTCATTTACACAGCAAGATTTGCCAGAACCTTAAGCAGCCTGTATTCCAGTGGTATGCCCATAGCAACGTCTATCGGAGTTGCAGCAAAGACCATCGGAAACAGTTACATAGAAGAACAGTTTGAACAGGTCACGGTGCTGGTGCGAAGTGGTGTTCCATTGTCGAGAGCATTAAAAGAAGTAGATGGTTTGCAGAAGAAGCTTGCAAGCACGATTTTGATTGGTGAGGAAAGCGGTAGTCTGGAAAGTATGCTGGATGCGACTGCAGTGGCTTTGGAAAATGATGCAGAAGAAGCAACCAAGAGAATGGTAACCTTATTAGAGCCCATCTTGATTATTTTGATGGCAGTGATAGTTGGATTTATTATGATTGCAGTTATGCTTCCAATCTATCAGTCTTACTCTGCAATAGAAAACGCATAAAATGATAGATACACGAAGGAGGAACAACATGAGCGAGACAGTGATTGTTTTGCAGGACGAAGGGATTCTGGCGGTCACCGGAAAAGCGGGTGAGAGCCCGAAGATTGAGCGAGTGACACGGATAGATACAGAAGGATATGGAGAGCCTGTTGCACTTTGGAAAGAGGCATTGCAGAAATATGTCAGTCAGTACCATCCGGGTGAAGTAAAGCTAGTGCTTCCCACCTCTTATTCTTCAAGCAGAATTACCCAGATTCCTTATGCCAAAGGGAAACAGCTTGATAAAATGGCACAGCAGGTATTGAAAGAACATTTTGAAAATGGTATTTCGGATTATGGCATCATTCAGTCAGATAAAAAGAAGGGTATCATTCTCTGCGGAGGTGGTGCAGAAACGGAAGTGCTTCAGCAGTTCCGCAATATGGGGAAGGAGATTGGGCTTCCTGTCAATGCAATCACTGTTCCTATGGAAGGCTTTCTGAAGGTGCTGGAGTCCGTAAAAGAATATAAGAATAAGACTGCGATTTTCTTGTTTTTTGAGGAAAGCAGTGTGACAAGCATTCTCTATAAAGAGGGAATTTATCATTATTCAACCAGAAGCCGTATTTTCAGTGAGCGTGGAACCACCAATTTTGGAACAGAAATCGTGCGGAGTATTTCCGGCATTTTACAGTTCTATGCTACCACCAAGGCAGGAGAACCAATTACGGATATCTATTATGCAGGCTGTTCGGATGATGATTTTGAAGTGTGTGAAAATGGAATTCAGAATCTGGGTCTTGCGATTCATCCCATGAGGGACAATCTACGGATAACAGCAGATGGTGGGGCAGAGTATGCACTTGCCGGTATCGGTGCCATGATAACCGGAAAAAATAAAGAAATGAATCTGCTGAAAGTATTGGCCCGTGAAGAAAAAGAGAGTGGAAAAGAACAGGTAAATATAGGGAAACATTTGATATATCCGGGAATTACCTTAGTCATCTGTCTTGCTTGTATTGTGGTGGTTACCATATGGAATTTGAGAACCGGTGGGCAGATTAACGATATTGAGGACTGGATAAATGACGATCAGATTCAGCAGGAATATCAGGAGGCAAATGCTGTTAAGGAGCAGAGTGAACGACTGGTGGCAGAACTTAGTCAGGTGGAACAACGGAAAGAAAATCTTGCCACTTATCCTGATTTGACGGAAGAGAAGATTGCAGCCATCGTCGATGTAGGAGGAAGCGATATGAGTGTTCAGATTCAATCACTGGATGCAGAAAGCGGTTTGCTTACATTTAATGCAATCAGCAGACAGGTCATTGATATACCGGGATATATCAGTAAACTACGGAAAACAGGGCTTTTTTCATCTGTGGATTACACGGGTTATCAATATGGAGATGAAGAATACGCGCTGGAATTATCTTGTGTGTTAAAAGGCGAGGAGACAGGGGGAAATAAGTAATGAAGCTGGAATTAGAATTAAAACCAAGTGATATCATTTTGCTGAAATTGCTGGCATGTGTTCTCATTATTTTCTTTTCGTTCCGTTTTTTCATTTTCCCGGGCATTGAGAAACATCAGAATCTGATCTCGCAGAAGGATACACTTACTTTTCAGAAGGAAGAAATGCAGCAGATTATTTCCACCAAGGCGACTACAGAGAAGTTGATTGAGAAGCAGAAAGAAAATCTGGCAGAAAGTGCGGAAGGATTTTATGAAGAAATGGAAAACCAGCAGTTGGACGAACTGATTACCGGGCTTGCACTTCAGCATAATCTGTTTCCGGTTTCTTTGAATATTTCACAGCCGGTGGTAGGAATTCCGAGGGCATATCAGTCGGGCATAACAAGCAGCAATAGCACGAATACGGAAAGTTTGGAAAATACAGATAATATAGAAAATACCGACAATTCGGAATCTTCTGAAAGTTCGGATTTTTCAGATTTAACAGCGAACAGCAATAATTATGTTCCATATTTATCTACAGTAACTGTATCTGTTACGTTGCAGGGAACGGAGGAGCAAATTCGTGAACTCATTGATGATGTTGCAAAGAATTATCCGGGTATTCAGATTCGAACTATGGATATGCAGAAGGCAACCTACGTAAATGCAAGTCTTCAGACTGTAGAGCAAATGAACTGCAATTGTGATTTTGCTGTTTATATGTACCAGAAAGAAGACACATCCGAGGGAGGAAATGGCAGTGAAAAGTAATCTGAGGATTGGAGAAATTCTGACAGAAAAGGGTTATGTAACGGAAGAACAGATAGGACAGGCACTTGCTTATCAGAAGGAACACCGCGATATGCGTGTGGGTCAGATTTTGATGGAGCTTGGTTTTGTAACAGAAATGCAGGTGCTGGAAGCACTGGCTGACAGGTTGCATGTGGACATTGTAGAAGTGGCGCAATTGTCTGTGGATATCAGTGCGGTTTCCATGGTGGAAAAGAGTCTGGCAGAGAAAAATCTAATTCTCCCGATTCAGGAAAAGAATCATACCATGACCATTGTTACAAACGACCCATTAAACTATTTTGCACTTGAGGAGGTGCGCCAGCAGACCGGCTGTCATCTGGAAATCCTGTTAAGTGAGGAAGCACCACTTCGGCAGGCCATTTCTTACTATTATGCGGAAGTAAGCGCGCGAAAAGCGGCAAAACAGGCAAATGTAGGATTTACGGTGGAGGAGAATGAGCTAGAAATAGAAAATCTGACAGACAGCGACGATGAAGCCCCAATTATCCGTCTGCTGAACAGTCTTCTGGAGCGTGCTATTAAAACCAATGCCAGTGATATTCATATTGAGCCATTTGAAAAGGAGACAAAGGTTCGAATGCGTGTGGATGGAGTCATTATGGACTATGTTACCATTCAGCGCAACATTCATTCGCCACTGATTGCCCGTATAAAGATTCTGGCGAATCTGGATATTGCTGAGAAGCGTCTTCCGCAGGATGGACATTTCCGTGCCGGACTGGAAGAGGGGTATGTGAATATTCGTGTATCCATTTTACCGACGGTATTTGGGGAAAAGGCAGTTTTGCGTATTATGTCCACCAATGGGGAATTGGAGCACGCAGATCATTTTGGTATGGATGATTATAGCTATGAGCGGTTTTTACCGATGCTGAATTATCCAAATGGAATTATTTATATAACAGGACCAACAGGAAGTGGAAAATCAACGACCTTGTACATGGTTCTGGAATATTTATCAAAGCGTAATGTCAATATTTCAACCATTGAAGACCCGGTGGAAAAGAATCTTCCGGGCATTAACCAGACACAGGTAAATCCGGTGGCAGGTCTTACCTTTGATGTGGGGTTACGTGCGCTTATGCGCCAGGACCCGGATATTATCATGCTTGGAGAAACCCGTGACGGTGAGACGGCGGGCACTTCTGTCCGGGCAGCCATTACCGGCCATGTGGTGCTGAGTACGCTGCATACCAATGATGCGGCTTCCAGTATTGTCCGTCTGGAGGATATGGGGGTCGAAACCTATCTGGTTGCAAACTCTCTGGTAGGACTTGTGGCACAGCGTCTGCTCCGTAAGGTATGTCCACATTGTGCTAGAGAAGTTGATACCACAGAACAGGAACGGATTTTCCTTGGGGAAGATGTAAAACGGACTCGCAGAGGAATGGGCTGCTCACATTGTAATAATACAGGATATAAGGGAAGAATTGCGGTACATGAAATCCTTTCCATGGATCATATGGTTCGGAAGATGGTCGTGGAGCATCAGTCGATAGAGGAAATCAAAAGATACGCAATAGAACAGCAGGGAATGCGCACCCTAAAAGAAAGCGGATTGCAGCTTGTCAAGGAGGGTGTCACCACACCGGAAGAGTTGATGAAGATTAGTTACGAATAAGAAGGAGAATGAAGATGTCAGACGGAAATATTTTAGATTCCAGAGTGGATGAAGTGATAAGAAATGCCAGAGAGAACAGAGCTTCTGATGTACATATTTCAGAAGGAATGCCCGTCTGGTATCGTATTCAGGGACGCCTTGCCCCGGCGGAACTCCGGGTAACACCATCGGAGTCGGGAGAACTGATTCTTGCACTGATGAATACGGAGCAAAGAAGGAAGTTTGAGCAGGGTGAGGATGTAGATTTTTCTGTTCAGACATCGGATGGATGCAGGCAGAGGGTAAATGTTTTCCGACAGCAGCAGAAGATGGCAGCGACAATCCGACTCTTAAATTCCTCCCTTCCGACCTTGGAAGAACTAAAGATGCCGACGAATCTATATGAGCTTGCGCTGGAACCACGGGGATTGATTTTAGTGACGGGTCCCACGGGAAGCGGAAAGTCAACCACACTTGCAGCGTTGATTGAATATGTGAATCAAAATAGTGACCGTCATATTATCACCATTGAAGACCCGGTGGAATATGTATACGAATGCAAAAAATCACTGATTCATCAGAGAGAAATCGGTGATGATATAGGCAATTACGCATCTGCTCTGCGAAGTGCCCTCAGAGAAGACCCTGATGTGATTCTCGTAGGAGAAATGCGAGATTACGAGACAATCTCTGCTGCACTGCTTGCTGCGGAAACCGGGCATCTTGTCTTATCTACCCTTCATACCACGGGTGCTGCGCCAACAGTAGAGCGTATCATTGATGCCTGCCCGACCAATGGACAGAATCAGGTGCGTATCCAGCTTGCAGGAACTTTGAAAGGAATTATCAGCCAGTGTCTGATTCCATGTGAAGGTGGTATGGCACGTGTGCCTGCAACCGAAGTGCTTACCGGAACAGACGCAGTATTGAATCTGGTGCGCGAAGGAAAGACACATCAGATTGCCAATATTATGCAGGCGAGCGGAAATGTGACTATGCATACCTTAAATATGGATTTGGCAAGGCTGGTAAAGCAGGGATATATTTCCAGAGAAAATGCAATCGCATTTACCAATAATAAAGCAGAAATTTTGCAGTATTTGTAACTGTTCAGAGCCAAGCAAAATTTCATAAAGCAGGTGTAAAATGCAAAGCATTTTGGAGTAATGATATTTATGCCAATATGGGGAAAGAAAAGATAAAATGAATCAAGAAAATAAAAAATGTCCCGTTGCCAGAAAATGCGGGGGATGCCAGTATCAAGGCATTGCATATAGTGAACAATTAAAAAAGAAACAGAAGATGGTAAATCATTTGTTGCAAAAATATGGAAAGGTCGATCCTGTTCTGGGAATGGATAACCCTTATTATTATCGAAACAAAATTCACCGTACCTTTGGAAGGGACAGACGGGGAAACATTATTTCAGGAACTTATCAGGCGGGCACACATCAGATTGTGCCTGTGGAAGAATGTCTGATAGAAGACAAAAAGTGTCAGGAGGTTATTCATACCATTCAGGGCATGTTAAAATCATTCAAAATCAAGACGTATGACGAAGATACCGGATACGGTTTATTGCGCCATGTATTAGTGCGCCGGGGGATTCATACAGGTGAGATTATGGTTGTGCTTGTGCTTGGTTCTCCGATCCTGCCTTCCAAGAACCAGTTTGTGAAAGCTCTTCGCAAAACACATCCGGAGATTACTACGGTCGTTCTGAATGTAAATGACAAGAAAACCAGTATGATTCTGGGTGAGCGTGAAATTTTACTTTATGGAAAGGGTTATATTACAGATACATTATGTGGATGCAGCTTCCGCGTTTCCCACAAATCTTTCTATCAGGTAAATCCAGTTCAGACCGAAAAATTATATGAAACAGCCGTTCGATTTGCCGGATTGACAGGAAAAGAACAGGTCATAGATGCATATTGCGGAACAGGCACCATTGGAATTGTGGCAGCGAAGCAGGCAGGGAAAGTACTTGGAATTGAACTGAACAAAGACGCAGTGCGAGATGCCAGAGCCAATGCAAAAGCCAACGGAATCAAGAATATAGAATTTCAGCAGGGAGATGCAGGAGAAGTCATAGTAGCAATGGCGGCACGTGGTGCGAAAGCAGATGTGGTATTCATGGACCCACCGAGAGCAGGAAGCAATGAGAAATTCCTTTCTTCTGTAGTGAAACTTGCGCCGGAGAAAGTCGTGTATATTTCCTGCAATCCTGAGACTTTGGAAAGAGATTTAAAATATCTGACAAAACATAAGTATGAAGTAAAGAAAATACAACCTGTAGATATGTTTCCGTTTACAGAACATGTGGAGACGGTAGTTGCACTACATCGGACCGATATGTAAAAATCCTTGAGTTTAGGCACTTTGAGAGATTTTTTAGGTTTGACCAGCGTGACCGAAAAACATACAAAAAAGCAATTTCCGACGGAGTAAATGTGTCGGTTGTATTGGATAGTGTGTGTGGAAACACATCAAAGTCAAAATAATATCATCATCATTCAACTAAATAAAAGTAGCGTGAGAGACCGTTCATTTTCAAGAAAATTGAAAGTGAGCGGTCTTTCTTTTGGTTAAAGGAGTTAGGTTTCGTGAGTAACGATTATATGCGTTGATGAAAGGAGCGATTGCATGGAAACGATTAAGAATGTATCTATCCGTGAATTGCATAGTTTTAGGAATCACCCGTTTAAGGTAGAGACCAATACGGAATTATGCGAGCTGATGAGAAGTATTGAAAAGGAAGGTGTGCTTGTGCCGCTTCTGGTGAGGACGAATCCTTATGGAGATGGATTTGAGGTTATATCGGGACACCGAAGAAAGGAAGCAGCTCTATGGGCTGGGGAAACAGAGGTTCCTGTTGTCATAAGAGAGCTTGATGATGACCAGGCAGTTGTGGCGATGGTGGATTCGAATCTTCATCGGGAGAATTTAAAGCCCAGTGAGAAAGCATTTGCCTATCGAATGAAGCTGGAGGCTATGAAGCATCAAGGGAAAAAGGTATTGGCAGATGATATTACTTTGGCTCAAGTTGAACCGAGGTCTGCTAAAAAGGACACGAGGGATGTTTTTTATGGTGCTATGCGAAGTAACGAGTTGATTGCAAAGCAGGCAGGGGAGAGCGTGGCTCAGATTAAAAGATATATCCGCCTTACCAATCTTATTCATAAGATTTTGAATATGGTGGATGATGGAAAGATTGCTTTCACGGTAGCTGTGGAGCTTTCTTATCTGAAGGAAGAGGAGCAGTACGAGCTTCATGCCATTATGGATTTGGAGCAGTGTACCCCATCATTATCTCAGGCGTGTCGTTTGAAGGTAATGAGCCAGCACGGAACATTGGATATGGATGCGATTTGTATGGTTTTGGAGGAAGAAAAGCCCAATCAGAGGGAGCTGATAAAGCTTCATGCGGATTCCTTGGCAAAGTATTTTCCAAAGGATTATACACCTAAGCAGAAGACGGACTTAATTGAACAGCTTCTGAAGGAGTGGTATGAGAATCAGGAGTACAGCAAGCAGGAAAGCCTTGGCAGAGCAAGATAAAGGAATGGAGGTAGTCGCGATGAGCAGAGAATTATCAATTTACGAGACAATGGGTGGTACTTATACAGAGGTGGATGGAGTGTTTTATCCGAATATTACAGTTTCGGAGGAAGCAGATGTGTGGATTGGAAAATATGGTCTGTTATGGATAGATT
>CAJMSZ010000022.1 GCA_905216215.1 uncultured bacterium
ATTCCTTTAATACCTTGATTCTATCCATTTCTTACTTTTCCATTCCTTTCCAGTTTTTGTCCTTTTCACTGAGCTGATATTCTCCCTCTATTTCCGGCCATTGGATTCCAAGTGTCGGGTCATTCCATGCGATTCCCCCCTCGTCTCCCGGATGATAGAAATCCGTACATTTATAACAAAACTCTGCATTCTCACTCAACACAAGAAATCCGTGTGCAAATCCCTCTGGAATATAGAGTTGTTTCCTATTCTCCTCTGAAAGTTCTATGCCAAACCATTTTCCATAGGTGACACTGCCTCTTCGGATATCTACCGCAACATCATACACCCTTCCCCGGATAACCCGAACCAGTTTCCCCTGCGGATGTTCTTTCTGATAATGGAGTCCCCGCAGCACACCTTTTACCGAACCGGACTGATTATCCTGCACAAAATCCACATTGAGTCCTGCTTCCTGCATATCCTTCTGATTGTAACTCTCTGTAAAATATCCTCGCGCATCCAGATGTATCTCCGGTTCGATTACGCACAGTCCTTCTATGCCGTCCACATCCTTCTCTATCTTTATCTGTCCCACTTTATCTGTCCCATCTTTCTTTTCTTAAATCCTGTAAATATCTTCGAAGAGCATCTTTCCAGTCTGGCAATGACTGAAATCCTGCCGTCTGTAATTTCGTCCTGTCCAGTCTGCTGTTCAAAGGCCGGACTGCTTTGGACTGCCCATATTCTTCTGTCGTAACCGGGTATACTTTCGGAAGCTTCTCCTTATCATCCTCATAGCCCAGTTCTGCTGCCTGTCGGAAAATCTCTGTTGCAAATTCGTACCAACTAATATAACCGCCTTCATTCGTTGCATGATAACAACCATAGTTGTCTGTCTCTGCCATATCAATTAAAAGCCTTGCCAAATCTTCTGTATAAGTTGGTGTCCCAACCTGGTCAGACACTACCCGCAGTTCATCATATTTTCTTCCAAGACGCAGCATTGTCTTCACAAAATTATTGCCATTTCTTCCAAACACCCATGATGTCCTGACAATAAAATATTCATCCAACACTGCCTGAACTGCCCGCTCGCCTTCCAGCTTTGTTCTCCCATAAAAATTCTGTGGTTCGTAGCGTTCCCCATCTGCTTTCCATGGAAGACTCCCCTGTCCATTGAAGACATAGTCGGTACTGATGTAAATCATCTTTGCATTCCATTTTCTGCACATTTGTGCAAGAACTCTTGTACCCTCCACATTGATATCCCAGACCTTTTCCTGATTCTCCGGTTCTTCTGCCCCGTCTACATCTGTCCATGCAGCACAGTGAACCACTACTTCCGGCCTAATCTGCTCAAGTATATCTCTTACACGAACTTCGTCTGTAATATCCATTGAGACATAAGAATTTGTATCATTTTCCTCTGCCAAATCCGTTCCAATAGCCTCATATTTCCTTTTCTTCAGTTCACGCAGCACATCATATCCGAGCTGCCCTGTCGCTCCCGTCACCAAGAACTTCATCCCTCGCAAATCCTTTCTACCTGACTTTTTTCTCATTCCATGCACCAGTTCTTCCCGCCATACTTTTTTCCACAAGTGGTTCCCACCATGTGCGGTTTGCCAGATACCAGTCTATGGTCTTTCCAATTCCCATTTCAAATGAGGTTTCCGGAAGCCAGCCAAGTTCTCTGTGAATCTTCGCAGGGTCAATGGCATAGCGCCTGTCATGCCCTTTCCGATCTGCCACATAGGTAATCAGATTTTCTGATTTTCCCAGTTTTCTGCAGATAAGTTTCACAATGTCTATGTTTTGCATCTCATTATGTCCGCCAATGTTATAAACTTCCCCGACTCGTCCATTCTGTAAAATCAAGTCAATCGCATGGCAGTGGTCTCCCACATACAGCCAGTCCCGTACATTTTTCCCATCTCCATAAACCGGAAGCTTTCTGTCATGCAATGCGTTCACAATCATAAGCGGAATCAATTTCTCCGGCAAATGATAAGGTCCATAGTTATTGGAACATCTGCTGATTGTCACTGGCAGCTTATAAGTGCGGTAATAGGACTGCACCAGCAAATCCGCCGCAGCCTTTGACGCGCTGTAAGGACTGCTTGTGTGAATCGGTGTTTCTTCTGTAAAAAACAAATCCGGTCTGTCCAAAGGCAAATCTCCATAAACTTCATCCGTAGACACCTGATGGTATCTCCGGATTCCATATTTCAGACAGGCATCCATCAGGACGGAAGTTCCTTTGATATTGGTATCCAGAAAAATCTCCGGATTCTCGATAGAACGGTCAACATGACTTTCTGCTGCAAAATTCACGATCACATCCGGCTTCTCTTCTTCGAATAAACGATACACCGCTTCTCTGTCCGTAATAGAAGCCTGTACAAAACGAAATTTTGGATTTTCCATTGCTTTCTGAATAGTAGATAAATTCCCCGCATAAGTCAGTGAGTCCAGACAAATAATCCGATACTCCGGGTGTGCCTTAAACATATAATAAATAAAATTACTTCCTATGAATCCGGCTCCGCCGGTTACAATTATTTTCATGCTATTTTCTCCCAAATCCAGTACATTAGAATAAATTCTCCCTGAATTTTCCATCTATCACATCTTTCAGATACTGTCCATATTGATTCTGCTTATAATTTGCACAAAGTTCCAGCAAAACTTCTTTGGAAATCCATCCATTCAAGTATGCAATCTCCTCCAGACATCCTATCTTCCTGTGCTGGTGTGTCTCTACTGTTTTAACGAAATTCGTTGCATCCGTAAGGCTTTCGTGGGTTCCTGCATCCAGCCAGGTAAATCCCTGCCCCATGACTTCTACCTTCAGACTTCCCTGCTCCAGATACATACGGTTCAAATCCGTGATTTCTAATTCTCCACGCTTGCTTGGCTTTAACCTCTTCGCATACTCTACCACGCGATTGTCATAAAAGTACAATCCTGTAACACAATAATTGCTCTTTGGCTGCTTTGGTTTTTCCTCAATGGAAACAGCGTTTCCGTCTGAGTCAAATTCCACAATACCAAAACGTTCCGGGTCATCCACGTAATATCCAAAAATCGTTGCCATACCATTTTTTGTACGCTCCGTTGCTGCCTGTAATCGTTTTCTTAACCCGTGTCCCGAGAAAATATTATCTCCAAGTATCATTGCCACAGAATCTTCCCCGATAAAATCCTCACCAATCAGGAAAGCCTGTGCAAGTCCATCCGGGCTTGGCTGGACGGCATAGGAAAGCTGCAGACCAAACCTGCTGCCATCTCCAAGTAATTCCTGAAATCTGGGCAAATCCTGTGCGGTACTGATAATCAAAATCTCACGGATTCCCGCACTCATAAGTACAGACATAGGATAATAAATCATTGGTTTATCATAAATCGGTAATAACTGCTTCGAAGTAACCATTGTCAGTGGATAAAGCCTGGTTCCCGAACCACCGGCCAGAATAATTCCTTTCATTTGTATCTCTCCATCTTTCCTGTTTCTTTTCCCATTCTACCATGAAACACATTTCATTTCCAATTTTACACGGAAAAACGCCGTATTTATTTATCATATTTATCTATCACAAAACATTTATAGATTAAAACTATTATGATAAATTCACCAAAAATGTTACAATGTAACTGTAACCAAATTTTGAAACAAGGAGGAAAAATGAAAAGAAAATTTTTACCATTATTTTTAACTTGTGCATTGGTCTTAAGTAGTTCTATGGCATTCGCTGCCGATGTGAACGAAACAGTTGAAGGCGATGCACTTACTGCTGTGTCTGAAACACAGGAAGAAGCTGTTGTTGAAGAAGAAACACAGGAAGAAGTTGTAACAGGAGAAGCTGAAGAAGCTTCTACACCAGATGTATTAGCTGATGAGGGACAAACTCCTTCGCCAATTGTTGTTACAGATTTTGGAAAAGCCTATGAAGCATTAGAAGGTGTTGGTGCACCGGTAAGCGGTTCTGACACTGTGAAAGCTGCTGCAGATGGTTCTGCTGTAGTGATTGATGTTCGTTCTACAGTAAACTATAACAAAGCGCATTTAGATAAGTCTATCAATGTTCCTGTATTTAACGATGACGGAAGCGTAATTTCAACCAGCGAAGATGCTACTGCAAAAGCATTTACAGAATATGTAACAAAGAACAAGGCTGACCTTGCTGGCAAAGATATCTATATCATCTGCAACAGTGGTGCAAGAGGAGCTCAGGCAGCTACTGTATTATTAGTGAATGCCGGCTACTCATCAGACAAACTCCACACTGTTACCGATGGTGCAAAAGGTCTGGAGCTTCGCTATGCTATGTTAGGTACTAATGGAAACGCTGTAACAGGATCGCAGGCAGTTGAAGCTGTTGGAAAGAAAGATATTGCAATTCTTGACGTACGTTCTGCTTTGTCTTATGGAGAAGGTCATTTGAAGAGTGCTATTTCTGCTCCATTATTTGACAACAATAATAATGTGGTTTCCAGAAATGATGACGAACTTGCAGTTGCATTCAAGGCTATGGTACAGAACAATGCTGACCTTTCTGGTAAACAGATTTATGTCCTTTGCAGAGGAGGACAGAGAGGTGCCAGAGCTGCAACCGCTTTATTGGCAGAGGTTGGTTATGACGTAAATAACATTCATACAATCACAGGCGGTGCCAGTGATGCAACTGTAAAAGCTAACCTCACATATGTATCTGACACACGTGTCATGGAAGCAATCAACAACAAAGAAGAGAATGTTCTCATTCTTGATGTACGTAATGCAGATTTGTATGCTAAAGGACATTTGAAAGGCTCTCTTTCTCTTCCATTGTTTGACAAAGACAACAAACTTCCAGATGATCTTGCAAAAGCATTCTCAGATTATGTAGCTGCTCATAAGTCAGATTTTGATGGAAAGACAATTTACATTCTCTGCAACAGTGGTGCAAGAGGTGCAGAAAAAGCAACTGAACTTTTATCAGCTGCCGGGCTGAAAGAAGCAACACTTCGTACAATCGAAGGCGGTGCTAAGAGCGAACTGCTTCAGGCTAATTTTGTAACAGATACGAAGCCTGCTACAACAGAACCAGCTAAAAAACCAGCTAACAGCAAATCACCTAAGACCGGTGATGCTGCTCCAATCGTACCACTTACAGTATCAATGTTCGCTGCACTTTGCGCAATCGTTGCTGTATGCAAGAAAAAAATTGTAAAATAATTTAAGTTATTTCAAAATATACGGTTACAAAAAGGGACGCCCCGGGGCGTCCCTTCTTCTTTTCTATGTAATTCAGTACCATTTCCGATGATTTACTTTCTATTCACTCTTTTTTTGCTTTCTACAAACACAACAGCAGCCGCAAGCATTGCAAATGCATACGCCATGATTGGTGCTGAATCACCTGTTTTCGGTGCTTTGTTCTTTGTTTTCGGTGCTTTGTTCTTTGTTTCCGGTTTTGTAGCAGTCTCTACTGAGCAGTTCGGGTCTGTACATGTACTGTTATCCTTGATAAGGGTATCGGTATCTGTTCCCTTGTATCCACCTTCTACTGTGTAAATATTTGCATTAGAAAATCCTGCCTGCATTAAAAGTCTGGTTGCAACCTGTGCTCCACGTGCACCACTGTTACAGATAACATAAATCTTCTTTCCTGCCAAAGATGCTGCGTTTTCGCCTGCTTTTTTAAGAAATGCCTTAGCAAGATCATCATAACCATTAGACACTCCATTCTTATCGAATACCGGATAAGATACTGAACCTTTAATGTGACCTGCTGCGTATCCTTCTGCTGCACGAACGTCCATAATAACAACATCTTTATTTCCAATTGCTGCAATGGTATCCTTACTTGACACGTATTGCTGTTTTACGAAAGCGGAAGGGTTGCTTGTCTTCATGGCATTTGCTCCACCTTCAATAATGTGAACATTACTTTCAATACCTGACATCTTTAACAGCGTGCGTGCGGCATCTGCTCCGCGTGAACCACTGTTGCATAAAATATAAATATTATTATTTGCTAAAAGGTCTTTATTTGCCTCCACAAATTTATTAAAATCTCTGGTCAGATCATCATTGAAATCTGTTACAGACATTGTTCCATTTTCAATTTTGAAAAGTGGCTGATGAAGAGAACCGTCCACATATCCCTCATAATATGTTTCTTTTGCACGCACATCTAAAATAATTCCATCTGCATTCAAAGCATAGCTTGGATTTACATAAATAGAATTTTCCTTTAAAGCGGTATCTCCATTAATTGCAAATGTTCCATCAAGAACTCGTACAAGCTGTGATTCGTCAATTCCACACAGCCTCTCCATCCAGTCAGTCGCAAAATTCACACAGAACGTTCCTGCGTAACAGCTAAGATAAACTTTCTTTCCAGTAAGATTCATTCCTTTTATCTGTTCTACAAAGGCATCTCTGAGTGCAACCGTAACACCATAGCCCTGACTTTGTGGCAGGCAGACTGGCGCAGAGATTGCTCCTTTTAAGTGTCCTGCTTCATAATCTTCACTGGCACGAAGATCTAGAAAAATGATATCCTTATTCCCTGCGAGCATCTCTCCGACAGCATCCGTAGCACTCACTTCACTAATAGCTTTCGCTGCCGGTTCATCCAGATAAACCGAATTTTCTTTTAAAGCGGTATCTCCATTAATTGCAAAAGTTCCACCGAGAACTCGTACAAGCTGTGATTCGTCAATTCCACACAGGCTCATCAGCCAGTCTGATGCATAGTTTACACAGAAAGTTCCAGCATAACAGCTAAGATAAATTTTCTTTCCGGTAATATCCATGCCCTGAACCTGTTTTACAAGGGCGTCTCTGAATGCCACCGGAACTTTATACCCCTGGCTTGCCGGGAGACAAACTGGTGCAGAGATTGCTCCCTTTAAGTGTCCTGCATCATAGTCTTCTTTAGCACGAAGATCAAGGAAAATAATATTATTTTTATCGAATCCTTCGTAGCTTGCCTTGACAGCATCCGTAGCACTTACTTCATTGCTCAGGTTTACTTTTGGCTCTGTTTCCAGATATTCTCCAGATTCTTCCTCTGCCTGCACTGCAACGACCGCCTGTTCTTCTTTCACTTCAAGTGTCTCCGGTGTTGCCTTTTCTTCTACTTCTTCCTTTTCCTCTTCAACAACTGCTTCTGTTGCTACCTCATCAGAAGTTGTATCTTCTGCATGAATAACGGTAACATTACTTACAATCAAAGTAGTTGCCAAAAGGAAAGCTAACATTTTTTTGCTCATTTGCTTTTCCTCCCAAAAAGTACTGAATTACTCTGTTACAGCATCAGTATAACGAATTTTTCTATAAAACAAAAATTCATATTTTCGATAAATAAATGTATTTATCGAAAATATGAATATGTTTTAACCATTATTTTTATTTTTCCAGTTCTTCTACTGCACACCATCTGTAGAAAGACTCATCATAGTTCTCTGAGTTTTCGAATCCACACATTTCCATTACAAGCTGCATATATGCAGAACGAATACCGCCTGTACAGTAAGTTACGATGTGGTCGTTCTTGGAAAGTCCTGCATCCTCAAACATCTTGGTCAAATCTTCTACGCTTCTTAAGGTACTGTCACCATTGAACAAATCTGTGTAGCGGATATGAATAGCTCCCGGCAGATGTCCTCCATTTGCCTCTCCATATAAGGTTTTTCCGTTATATTCCTTATCGGTACGGACATCCACAATCTTGCATTCATCATAGATAGACTTTAATTCCTCGGTATTGATATCATGTGTTTCATCAATGGAATCAATTTTTACCGTTGTCTTTTCCGGTGTTGCAACTTCTTTCACAATTTCTACGTCTGCTGCCTTCAGTGCTTTGATACCGCCATTGACCATCTTCACGTTGTCATATCCTGCCGCAATCAGTTCCCAGGCAATACGTCCGTCTTCTCCCCATCCTTTTTCTGCATTGGAGAACAGAACGATTTCTTTATCCTTGGAAAGTCCCAGTTCTCCGAGACGTTCACTGAGTCTCTTGGTGTCCAGAATACATCCCCAGTTCTCGTCCCCGGCTTCTCCGTCCTCACAGGTTGCCAGATACTGCCAGGTAGTTGCGATGGCACCTTTGACCGTTCCTTTCTTTGCCTCATCTTCCCCTCTTGCATCCACAAGAGTAATGTCATCCAGATGTTCTTTCACATACTCTGCGTCCACAACGTACTTTCCTTCAAAAGGCTTTTCTGAATCTGCTGCCTTATTTCCGGATCCACATCCTGTCAAAGCCACTGTAAGTGTCATTGCAAGAATCAACGCCATTTTTTTCATAACTTTTCCTCCACTCACTGTCATTCTTTGTTTTATATGAATGTGTATATCAACCACAATCATATTCCTATATTTCACTATAATATATCTCTGGCAGACCGTCTAATAGATAGTTCTTATATTTCAGCCTTTTCATAGGTTTTTTCGATAATTCTTACTCCACCTCTCCAACTACCGCCCAGCGCCAGAATGACTGGTCATAGTTATAGGATTTTTCAAATCCACACATTTCCAGAACCAGTTGTGTATAGGCAGAACGGATTCCCCCGGTACAGTAAGTCACAATCTCATCCGATTTAGAAAGTCCTGCCTCCTCAAACATCTTCGTTAATTCTTCATTTGTCTTCAGATATCCTTTTTCATCAAACAAATCGGTATATCGGATATGAATGGCTCCCGGTAAATGACCTCCCTTTGCTTCGTTATACAGGATAGCTCCATCGTACTCTTCATCCGTACGCACATCTACAATTTTATATTCATCATAGTTCTTCTGTAACTCTTCCGTAGTCATAACATGGGTGTAATCGATTTTATCAATCTTGACTTCTGCCGCCTCCGGCTTTGATGCAAAGAACTGGGTTTCTGCGCCATAGGCTTTCATAGCGGAATAACCGCCATCTACCATCTTCACATCCTGATAGCCTGCCGCCAGAAGCTCCCAGACCAGTCTGGCATCATCCCCCCAGCCATCTAAGGTTTCCCCAAGCACGATGATTTCCTTATCTTTTGTAATTCCAAGATTTCCCAGTATCTGTGCCAAATCATCCGGTTCTGGAATGCATCCCCATTTTTCGTCTCCCTGCTGACCTTCGTTGATACACCAGTCATTCCAGGTGGTAGCAATGGCACCTTTAATGGTACCTAACATTGCCTGCTTTTCCCCTCGTCCATCTACAAACAGGGTATCTTTACTGCCAATTTTGCTGATAGCATACTCCGGGTCTACTACCCACTCCCCCACAAAAGTATCACTGGACTCAGACTGTCTCTGGGTTACTGTTCCTTTCCCGCATCCTGAAAGTACAAGCGCTGCCAAAAGTACTACACTACACAGCCATTTTCCACGTTTTCTCATTACTCTTTCCTCTCTTTCCAATACGTTTCATTCATAGTCAAACGCATCACCATGCGCCTTGGAAGCCATTTATAATGCTTTCCCAATTGATAGCCCACATATTTGCAACTGCTTTCTGTGATAAATTTCCACATCTGAAGAAACTCTTTTCCCCCTGCCAATTCATCCAGAATCTTTAAAACCATGCGAATTCCTTCTCTTTCTGACTTTACGCTTTGAAAGATTTCCGGATAGCAGGCCTGAGACACTCCCATATCAAAATTTCGTTTTACAAGCTGTTTGCATGTATAATCATGGGAGTGACGAACCACCGCCTCTGCATCATACGCGACATAATACCCCTGCTGTATTGCCCGTGCTGCAAATACCATGTCTTCGTTAAAAATAATATGTTTCTCAAAGCCCCCAAGCTTCTGATATATCTTCCTTCGATAAGCAGCACATACATTAGAACAGAAATACGTCTTAATCCCCAGCTTTGGCAAATCTGCTTTTGATTTGACAACACTTACGGCGGGGTAATTAAATGTCCGTGTATATCGCTCCGGCACATTGCTTTTCCGGTCTGGTATCTGTCTTCCATAGGCCACCGCTATATGCTCATCCTGCTCTAAGGTCTTTACCAGACTTTCCAATAAATTTCCATGAAGCGGTACTGCATCCTGCGTCATAAGAAGTATCACATCTGCGTCAGACAATTGGATTCCCATATCTCTGGTTCCACCATGGTCAAATGTGGACTTTTCAATCCGTATCACCTTTGCCTGCTTCTGAAGTGACTCTGGAATTGCCCAGTCCAAATTCGTGCTCGCCCCTTTGGCTACTGTGTGGAGAAGAAAGAGATGTTCCGGCTGGCAAGTCTGCCGCTCGATTCCATGCAGTAATCTATGCAATTTTTCATCCGGGTGATAAACCGGTATTATCACATCTAATTTCATATCACAAATCCTTCATATCGTAACCGCATCACTCTAACTCTTATACGGTAACCTTTCTAATCATACAGCGATTAATGCTCCATTCCCTTGAACAATGTCAGACACAGAATTTTGAAATCCAGCCCCAGGCTCCAGTTTTCAATGTAATATAAATCATATTCAATCCGTTTTTCTATGGAAGTATCTCCTCGATATCCATGAATCTGAGCCCATCCCGTCATTCCGGGGCGTACCTGATGCTTCACCATATACCTTGGAATTTCATTTTTGAACTTCTCTACAAACTGTGGACGCTCCGGTCTTGGCCCAACCAGACTCATTTCGCCTTTCAATACATTGAAGAGCTGGGGAAGTTCATCAATGCTCATTTTTCTTATGAACCTTCCAATAGGGGTAACCCGTGGATCGTCCTTCACTGTCCATTCAGACTTCTCGCGCATCTCATCCTGCTCAATCATAGAACGGAACTTATACATCCGGAACTTCTTATTGTGCATGCCGATCCGCTCCTGCTTATAAATCACAGAACCATTTCCCGCCGCCTTAAGAGAAATAGCTGTTATCAGCATAACCGGAGAAAACACTACAATCGCAAGCAATGCCCCTGCAATATCCACCCCCCGTTTCATGAACTGGTTCCACACCAGATTTAAGGGAACTCTTCGAATATTGATAACCGGAATTCCCTGAACATCTTCAATATAAGGTCTTGTAGGAATCAAATTTCCATAATCCGGGATAAATTTGGTATGAACACCTGATTTCTCACAGATATCCACCACTTTTTCCAACTTTTCATATTCGCTCATTCTAAGGGTAATCACAATCTCATCGAGCTCATGCTCTCGGATGGTTTCTTCCAGTTTTCCAATATCCTCAAGAACTCCCAGCACGTGATAACCCCATCTTGGATTCTGTCTGATTTTTTCCTGATATTGCTTGGCCGCCCTGCTGTTTCCCACAAGCAAAATATGCTTCTGATTGAACCCCTGACTCCGTATTTTCCAAAGCACATAACGGATTAGATTTCTGGAAAGCCATTCCAGCGTAACATTAACGATCAGAAACAATGCCAACATCTGTCTGGAAAAATGTTCCTGCTTGGTAAAATAAAGCACCAGAATAAATCCCATGAATCCGATTACATTTGCCCGGACAATATTTAAAAGCTCCCGTCTGCGGCTTTGCATCCGCCTCGGCATATAAAGCTGGAAAAGGCTGTACAATATCAGATATACCGGGACGACAAAAATCAGCGCCGACATATAGACATCTGCCGGAAGTCCCCCCGGTGATGGTGGGAAGACAGAACTATGGAATCTCAGATACCAGGACAACACATAGGACACAGCTATGATTCCTGCATCTGCAAGCACTTGTATTTTATTGAAAATATGTTGATTGTTCTTAATCAAGTTTCCACCATCTTTTCTGCTGTGTTTTTATCTTTTCGTTTTTCAAAACTGTTTCTGCCTCGTTGACAGATTTACACTGAAGTCATTTCTGTCCAGGGTAAGATTCGGATTGTAATAAGGGTCTCCCTGTTTCAGAAAGTCCTTCCATCTGCTTTGGAATAGCTGAATCTCACTTTGGAAACGGCCAATCTTCTCTGCAGTATCATCATACCCTCTGGACTTTGATTCATAATGGTACAATTCCGCATATGGATTATATACCACCAGGTAACCGGCCTGACGTACCTTCAGACAGAAATCCACGTCATTAAAAGCCACCGCAAATGCCGGGTCAAAGCCGCCCACTTCTTTATAAACACTTTTCTTCACCATCATGCATGCCGCTGTCACGGCACTCATGTCCTGGGCAAGCAGTGCCCGTGCAAAATAACCCGGCTCTCCTGAAGGAAGTCCCAGAAAAGCATGTCCTGCCACACCGCCAAGTCCAACAATCACACCGCCATGCTGAAGGGTTCCATCATCGTAAAACAACCTTGCTCCGACAACACCTACCTCTTCCCGCATACAATAGCCTAACAATTCCTCAATACAGTCTTCTCTGATAATCTCCGTATCGTTATTCAACAGCAGCAGATATTCGCCGGTTGCGCACTGTACACCATAGTTATTAATATCCGGATAATTGAATCCTTCCCCTTGCCAGTGCAGAACCCTTGCCTTTGGACATGCCTTCTCTAACTTTTCATAGTATGCAAAGGTTTCTTCCTTTTCACTGTTATTTTCCACGATTAGATATTCCATATTGTCATAGGAATTTCGTTTTTCCAGAGAATCCATGCATTTTTGCAAATCCTCTACATGGTCTTTGTTCGGAATAATAACGGATACCTTAGGATGAGTGTGTAAATGATATTTACTGCGATACATTCCTCCATACGCAAGAGGGCATACCTCTGCATCTATTTTCATACGCGCATAATGTGCCTGAACAGCCCTGGCACCTGCTTCAATAATATACGCTTTATTTCCTGCTGCCTCAGAGGTAGAACCTTCACATGCCCTCCAGTGATACAGTACTTTCGGAATATGATAAATCTTATCTGCCGTTGTTTTTTCCACACACCGGAGTACAAAATCATAGTCCTGGGCTCCGTTAAAATCTGGATTCAGATTCCCCGTCCGTTCATACAGACCTCTCTTTACCATGACCAAATGGCAGAAATAATTCGTACTCCGAAGTAAATCCATATTAAAATCCGGTTTAAAATGGGGAAGGTAATACTCCTTGCCATCCTCCGTAACCTTGTCCTCATCCGAATAAATGAGTTCGATATCCGGATGTTCATTCAGGGTCTT
Organism: uncultured bacterium; assembly: GCA_905216215.1. Lineage (GTDB taxonomy): Bacteria > Bacillota > Clostridia > Lachnospirales > Lachnospiraceae > Allocoprococcus. Next base: position 13,075 of record CAJMSZ010000022.1, read on the forward strand.
CACACACTCATAAAGCGCATCTGCCGAAAGCAAGTCATCATGATCCAGAAAAGTCAGATAATCACCTGTTGACATAGCAAATGCCTCATTGGTGTTTTCGGCAATCTGCAGAGCCTGTCCCCTGTATGCAAAGCGGATACGTTTATCTTCTTTCAGATATTTTTTGATTGATTCCCTGATACAAGAGTCTGCACCGCTTCCATCAGATAAACACAGCTCCCAGTTCTCATAAGACTGATTCCGTACGGAATCAATCATTTTCTTCAAATAGTCTTCCGGGGTTTTATACAAAGGAACCAAAATAGAAATCTTCGGCATAAAGACAAATTCTTCTTTTCGTTGTCTGCGAAGTACCGCTTTCGACGGACGATTCCTGCGCAGCCATTCACTGTACCCCGAATACTCTCTTCCCATCAGCTTATCTGCTGCACGGATACAGGTCGCCTCAAATCCAAACTGCTTATAATACTCCCTCAGCTTATGCTCCATGACTCTGGCATCACGGATTCTTTGTTTGAAAAGCTTTCTCTTAAGTCCAACCTTTATCTGATTTTCTCTGTTCCCATCCTTCACACACACCGTTACCATCTGAGGAACTGTGCCGCGACAGGTAATAGAAAAACCAGCTATTTCCTCTTTCACATTCTCGGGATACTCCCTGAGCACATCCAGCCGCCTCGTCTCTGAGACTTCCATAGCAAGTACATTCTCTTTGCCATCTTTCACACAAAGGCTGGCATTTTCACAGTTCATATACCATCCTTCTATGTGAAAACTTTCTCTTCCTGTACGGACAATATCCACACTGGCAGCCAGATATCTTTCCAGCTTTCCAAGCTTTCTTCCCGACAGTTTTTTTCGACACACTTTTCTTCCGTCTTTTATCTGGAAAACCCTAAGACATCCCGCCCTTCTCCAATCATCCGGAAGCGTAATCCAATATAGCATCTGCCTGGTAATTAATTGTCCGTCTACCTTACGGAACTGCACCGGATGAAGCCGCACTTCCTGCTCTTTACAGGGTAACTCTAACCCTCTCATTTGAAAAGAAAGCTGTTCATTTTCCCAATGATTTTCACGGAAATATCCGGTAAGTGCCAGTATATTCTTTTCTTTGGTGTGAAACCTGCACGCTGTCACATCAAACCCATTGGTCATGCTTTTTCTCTCCCCTACACTTTTTAGTCAATCTCTTATCTGGAAAACAACCGATTCAAAAATCGAAAAAACAAATACACATACAAAACCAATATCAGAAAGACACCAAAGGTTTCTACATCAAACCGATTGCTCACAGTCTTCACCAGCAAAGTGCCATCCTGCTCTGAGCCATTTATGTATAAATCGGTTTTCGGCTGTGCGCCCCGACATGCAAACCAGGTCACATCCTCCCCTTCTAATTCCAAGCGATATGTCTTTCCCTTGCAATTTTCCACCGTTTCAAAAGAAAAGGTATTCCATTTTCCACTTTTTATCTCTGACAATTCTTTCCTGCAGACTGCAACCGTATCCCCTGACGCAACATCTGTCAAAGTCAGGCCTACACTGGTGTTTCCAGTCTGCTGAACCTGACATTTTATCTGAATGCCATCAAGCCTTGCTTCCTGACATATAAATTCCTGTTCTACAGTCAACTGTGAATTTTCTGTAATTTCAAAGGTGTTACTGTCATTTTGACCATCATAAACTGCATTCGTCTTCGCAATATGTGCGTAGAAAAATGCTGCTAAAATGACAATGGCACATACACCAATTCGTTTTATCTGCTTCATGTTTTCTCTGCTATTCTCCCTGATATTCCAGACAGACTTCTTCTGCCGTTCCCGTTCTCCGGATGCTTCCATGTTCTAACCATATGACCCGGTTACACAAGGCTTTAATCTGTTCCGTATTGTGAGAGACAAACAAAATTGTGGTTCCCTGCTCCTTCATATGATTGATTCTTGCCTCACATTTCTGCTGGAAATGATAATCCCCTACAGATAGTACCTCATCTACAATCAGGATATCCGGTGTTCCAATGGTAGCAATAGCGAAGGCCAGCCGGGATACCATACCGGATGAAAAATTCTTTACAGGAACATCCATGAACGTTCCCAGTTCCGAGAATTCTACAATATCCTCATAATGCTGCTTCATATATTCTCTGGTATAACCCAGTATCGTTCCATTTAGAAATACATTTTCCTTGGCAGTCAGTTCGAAATCAAATCCTGCCCCAAGTTCAATCAAAGGAGCCACCGAACCAGAAACTTTTACACTTCCCTTTGTCGGCTTCATAACTCCTGCGATTATTTTCAACATGGTACTTTTCCCACTTCCATTTACACCAATCAGACCAAGTGTTTCCCCACGTTCTACCTCAAAAGACACATCCGAAAGTGCCCAGAATTCCTGATAGGTTATCTTTTTTCTCATCCGTTGTATCAAATATTCTTTAAAACCGTCAAACCGCTCCGATGCCAAATGGAAGCACATGGATACATGGCTGACCCGAATCAATATATTCTTCTCCATTTCTGCTCCTACAAATCCAAAATAAAACTGTCCTGCCTTTTACAGAAGATATAAAATCCAAGTGCCAGACAAAGCACCGCCTCTATGCCAGTCACTGCAAAAGTCGACACCGAAAATATCCGGTCATATAGCACCACATCCCGGAACATGTTCAGCACATTCGTAATCGGGTTCAACATTACCAGCCGACGCAGCCATTCCGGTAAAATCGAAAGTGGATAAATTACAGGTGTCAAATATAAAAATACTGCCATCAACACGGAATATAAATGAATCACATCACGAAACTTCACGGTAATTGCCGCAAGAATGAGCCCCACCCCAAGTGCAAACAGTACCAGATAGAAAATCGGAATAACCGCCAGTATCATAGTCCAGTGAAGCTCTGCCCGCATTCCTATCATAAGAATAAAAAGTGCCGCACAAGATGCCATAAGATTAATCAGGCTGGAACAGATTCTGGAAAACACAAAAATATATTTCGGAACATATACTTTCTTAATCAATGATGCATTTCCCAGAATAGAGGACATGGCATTGGTGGTAGCATCATTGAAAAAGTTAAAAATCACCTGCCCGCTTAATAAGTAAAGAGGAAAGTTTTCAATGTCAAACCGGAATAAATTTGAAAATACTACTGATAACACAATCATCATCAGTAATGGATTCAGAAGTGTCCACAGAACCCCTAATACGGAACGGCGGTATTTAATTTTCACATCTCTGGAAACCAGTTCTTCCAAAAGTGGTTTGAACTTCCAAAAGTTCTGTATACAGGCAGTCATTTGTTTCTCCTTTATCTGACATTTCTGTTTTTCATTTTTATCGTACATCCTCATATAGCCGGGCAATTTCCTCCACCGGCACTCCGTCACGGTACATGGCTCTTAAACGATTCATCAGCCACATTAATTTCAATTTCTCCACAGTATTTCCCTGAAACCTTCTGTCCGAGGTATAAATCCGTTTTCTTGTCATTCCAAGATGAATTCCCCTTTCCTTCAGGGTAATGGAAAACCGATAATCTTCCAGAATAGGAATTTCCGGAAACATTCCCACCTCAAAAAACAAGTCCCGTTCTACAAAAATCCCCTGATCTCCAAACATGACCTTCCGGTCCCTCACACGGTGATTAGAAATCACTCTACAAGTAAACATAAAAAAATTGTAAGAATGGAACGCAATACCAAAGCATCCCGCTCTGTGGTTCTGCATCACACGTTCGATTTCTTCCAACGCATTTTCCGGAACTTCACTGTCACAATGAAGAAAAAACAGCACCTCTCCATGGCTTTCCATTGCGCCATGGTTCATCTGCTTCGCCCTGCCCTTTTCAGAGGAAATTACCGGATACTCCCCATTCAGCAATTCCAGCGTCCTATCCGTACTTCCACCATCTACAAACAGGATTTCACATCTTCCCTTCAGTGGCTTCAGGGTCTGAATCAGCCTTTCTATTGTCTTTTCCTCATTATAAGTCGGTATAATAATCGATACTTTCATTGCTTACTTCGTTTCTCCAAATCTGACATTCAGCCATGTGTCGTAAATATTTCTTCGGAATCTGGTCTCTTCTCCAATTACCGGGATTTCCAGTGTACAGTTCTTCTCTGAGCTCTCAGATGTAGTAAGTCTTCCCTTTTTCAGTGCTTCTACAGACAGGATGAAATCTGTTTTATCCACTTTAAATAATTCTGGATGCATCATATATGCTGCCGCAATCACATCCCAGTTATAGTAGCCCGGAATTCCGTACACATCCATATTATTATCAAACCAATAGTCCGTTTCCTTCTTAATAAATTTTACCACATCCCGACTCTCATCTGCAAACTCTCTTTCATATTCTTCCCGTGTAAATAACACTTTCAGGCAATTATTTCCTGTAATAACCGCCACATCAGTTCCTCTGGTAAGTACCGTGTAGGTTGCCAATGGGTCACAGGAAAAATTCAGTTCCTTCATTTCCTTTTTTGCAAACAGAAGGGGCTGGGTTGTTCCGCCCATCAGTACAATCCGCTTCACCTGCTCGAAAAACTTCGGATTATGTTTCCAGGCTCCATAGAGATTCGTCACGGATCCGGTCACAAGAATTTCCAGTTCTCCAGCATATTCTTCTGCCATCTTTGCCAGATAAAGAGAGGCTTCACTATCTGTTTCTCCGGCTTTTCGTCCCCCTTTTAAAACAGGAAGCTCAGGTCTTCCTATCTTTTTCATAAATTCCCTGGTATTGGCATAAACCCGTTCCAGTGTATTATTTCCATAAGCTGTAGTCACCCCAAGTACTTCTGCATCCTTATCCCCCAACAAATAAAGCAGGGCCAGTCCGTCGTCTACATCACATCCATTCATTCCAAATGTACAGTCACAATCATGAATTATTTTGCGCATGCCTCTCTCCTTTTACTGAATCTCCTTGTTATCCAATCTTATCCTTTGAAGTTGGAAATAAAATTCCGTCCTCTGTATTTATCAATACACCTATCTGCTCCCCTTCTTTCGCAGAAAGTGTGTTCCATTCTTTATGAAGCATCCATGCAGTCAGTCTCTCTTCATTCAGGCGCAGACTAACTTCCGCAGTTTCCCCTTCAAACAGTACCTCTTCAATATCGTACCAGTATCCACCCTCGCGGGTCAGCTTCACTGCCGACGGACGAACCATCAATTCATATTCCCCATCTGATTTCTCTGTGCCAAATTCTGTTACCGGACTTACAAACCTGCCATCCGATACCTTTCCTCTGATATAATTGGTCTGTCCCATATAATCTGCCACCGTCTTTGACACCGGATGATAAAACATGACTTCCGGATTGTCATACTGAAGCACCTCACCATCTTTCATCAGAGCAATGTAATCAGACACCTTCATGGCTTCTTCCTTATCATGGGTTACCATAACAACCGTAAGACCCATTTCCCGGTGCAATTTACGAACCAGTTCTGCCATTTCGCATCTCAGGTTCTCATCCAGGCTGGAAAACGGCTCATCCAGAAGTAGTATCTTCGGGTCTGCTGCCAGTGCTCTCGCCAGTGCAACTCTCTGCTTCTGCCCTCCTGACATTTCACGGATTTTCCGTTTTTCGAAGCCCTCCAGTTGAACCGCGTGGAGAAGCTCTGCTACTCGTTTTTTCTTTATTCCCTTCGATACTTTCTTAATATCCATGGTAAATCCAATATTCTGCTCTACTGTCATATGGGGAAACAACCGCAAATCCTGAAACACAATGACCGTTCCACGCTTCTCCGGTGGCTGTTTCATAATGGATTTCCCGTTTATCTGAATATCTCCTTCTTTCACATCCAGCAGCCCGGCAATACTTTTAAGCAGCGTGGTCTTTCCACATCCTGATGCTCCAAGAAGAGAGATAAATTCTCCTGTGTTAATTTCTAAATTTATATGCTTTAAAATGCTATTCTTCTGTAAATCCACACTAAGCTCTGTAATCCTCAGACTCATGTGCTCCTCCTGTTGTTTAATAATATTCTGCCTCCTGATCCTTTGTAAAATGACCCACCATCCATTCAAGAATGCCAAATACAACGGTCATAATTGTCAGGAAAATCAAACTATATACACTTGCAAAATTACGCTCTCCACTTGTTAAATACGGAACCATCACAACAGCGAAGGTCCGTACACTTCCTCCCCCTATCATCAGCGTCAGGAAATACTGGCTGAAGGATACAATAAACGACATCGAAAATGCCGACAACATCACTGGAAAAAGACTCGGAAGGGTTACCTTGAAAAACGCTCTCCATGGTCCTGCTCCGAGTACTCTTGCCTGTTCTTCCAAGCCCACACCCACTGCTCTTGTGCCATCCTGCAATAAAGTTACTGCATAGGGGAGAGAACATATTAAATGTACGATAATGACCCCCGGAACCGTACCGCTTAATCCAGCCTTGATAAAGGTAACCTGGATTCCCATTGCAAATACACTTCCCGGCACAAGAAAAGGTAACATAGATATTATCGAAAATACTTTCTTCCCTATAAATTGATAGCATTCAAATGCTCTTGCCGTCATTGTCCCTATTGTAACAGATAGAAATGCTACCGTAAATGATATAAGTATACTGGACATAAATAATTGTGATAAATTCGCCCTGTCCCGTAACACACCTTTCACTGCACGCAAAGAAAACGTTTGCGGAATGAAGGACGGCCATGCCCACCGTTCCGTAAATGCCCAGACAAGAATCGTCAGAATGGGCACAATAATCAACATCAGGAAAATTCCGATGATAAGTTTTCCCCATATATTTTTTCTTTTCAACCTTTGTCCTCCTAACCTGCCAATTTCTTCGTGCTTCTAGAAAGCAGAATGTAGTAGACAACCGCCACTGAACAGGAAACTGCAATTATAAGACCGTTAATTGCCATAGCATAAGGTCTTGCCAGCAAATCCGGCTTGGAATATTCAATGTAAGCAAGTACCGGCAGTGCTCTTGGAAGTGTTGCTCCCAAAATAAACGGAAGTTCATATGCTCCCAGTGCAAAGACAAAAACAATCAAAAATCCACTGAGAACCGTATTCATACAAAGTGGAAGGGTTACTTTCCAGAATACCTGAATCAGGTTTGCTCCAAGATTGGTTGCTGCCTCACCAAGGCTTTCACTGATATTTGCCATCAACGCAATAACAAAATAAACAATAAACGGTATTTCCTTCCACAGGTAGGCGAGAATGACTCCAATTCCATGTCCGTCATACAAAAGAAGCGGAAACTGCTGTTGGTCGGTGATCAGACCAAGCTGCGCTCCAATTCTGGCAAGAATTCCATTCTGGGACAGAATATTAATGACAAACAGCGCCACGATTACATGAGGAACAATAATTGGAATCTGAACCACCCGCATTACTTTTCCTTTTACCTGTTTCAGATTCACCAGGATGGCACAAAGGATTGTACCAATAAGGGTAGCAAAAAAAGCCGATACAAATGCAATATATAAGCTGTACTTCAGCGACTGCAGAATATCGGGTCTTGTCAAAATCTCTTTATAATATTTCAGTGTTGGTTCCGTTAATCCAAAAGCTGGAATCACCCCTAAACTTTGGATGATTCCAGTTCCCAGACCAATGATAAAAATCGCGCCTAATATAAGTTGCGGAACCAACAATATATAAGGTGTTATTTTTTTCTTCATTTTATTTTCCTACTACTTCCTCTGCCCAGATTTCTTCGATAATCGGAACAAGTGCAGATGGCATTTCCGGAAGACGTTTTGACAGAAGTTCATCCTGAGCAATTACACCTTTACCGATATCTACTTTATCGAAAGCTTCTTTCTGTGCATCACTTAACTTATTGTAATCTACAACCGGTACGGTACGGATTTCAGCGAAACGGTCAGCCTGTACTTCTGGGTCCATCATTTCATTGATTGCCACCTGCGCTCCAGCTACATTTCCTGAGTTTGCTGCGATTGCAATATAGTTTGTATTTCCAATCGTTCCTTTGTCAAACTGGAAAGACTGTGTAGTCTCTGCGTAAGTACCATTTTCAATATTTGTTGCAACAGAATAAGCACCGTAGACAACATTCATCACTAATTCGCCATCAGCAAACATATTGGTTACAGTAGTAGAATCCTGTGGGAATGTCTTTCCTTCATTCCATAAGTATGGGTTCAGCTCACGAAGGTATTCCAATGCAGGTTCAATGGCTGCTTTTACTGTTTCTTTATCTGCTTCCATATCCATAAACTGTTCGTATCCGCAGATATCGTAAATAATGTTACGCACAAATGCACTTCCTGTGAAATCAGGTAATGCCGGGTAAGTTACTTTGCCCTTGTTTGCCTTACAGAATTCCAGAAGTTCCTCTGTGTTCTTCGGATAATCCGGTGTCACGGCTGTATCTACCATCATAACAAGCTGTGATTTACCGTATGGTGCTTCATATCCTTCGATTGGATAACAGAAATCTGCCTGGTTTTCTTCATCACTTGCATCAATATATGCCTGATAGTTTGGTAAGTTCTCTGCAAAAGGTCCATAAAGCATATCGTTTTCTTTACATGTCTTAAAGTTCTCGCCGTTAATCCAGATCATATCAATATCACTGTCTGTCTTCTTGGCATTCTTTTCTCCCTGCATCTGACTTAAAATATCTTCAAGGTTCATTGGAACACGTTCCAAGGTAATATCATATTTTTCTTTCAGGCGTGGTGCTTAGTAGTTGTCCAGCCAGTCATTCTGGTTGTCTTCTCCGCCCCATCCATAAAATGTTACTGTCGTTCCTTTTGCAGCTTCTACAAGCTCGTCATAAGTCATATCCTCCACAGCCTGTGTAGACTCTGTCTTGTCTGAATTATTCGAGTCCTCTGATTTTGCGCTGCTGCATGCTGCCAGTGAAATTACCATCACCATGCTGAGTAAGAGCGCAGTTATACGTTTCTTCATAGTACCAATCTTCCTCCTTATGTCTGTTAAAATATCCGGTTCTTCTGCTGTAAATATTTCTCTGTAGCCACTACGCAAAAGCACCTGCCTTACAATTATAACAGACTTTCTTTCCATACTATGTACCCGCTTTGTTGTGGGTCATCAACACTTCGTTGCGGCAAGATACCCATCCAGGAACCGGACAAATTTCGTAACCGCCAAGTCACAGGGACTATCCTTCAGCATAAGTAATCCTATCTCCCAGACCATGTCCGGCTCTGCAAACGGAATCATGCGAAGTCCATCCGGCTTCATCTCTTCGTGAATAAAATCTACAGTCACAGAAATACCCTTTTTCATACGGCACATCTGATAGCACAGGTCAAATCCATTTGTCTCAAACACGATATCCGGCTCAAATCCTTTATTCCAGCATTTACTTTGGATAAATTCATTCAGCTTAAATCCGTTATTTTCCAGGCACAGTGCTTCCCCTGCCAAGTCTTCCACACATACTTGTGCTTTTTCCGCAAGAGGGTGTCCTTCATATACCAGCAGACCAAGACTGCATTTTTTCAGACTCCGGACCACGAAACACTCACCGGCAAACGGGCCAACGGAAAGTGCCACATTTCCCTCTTTTTCAAGAAGCATACGCTCTACTACCCGGTCTGGATACTCCACATGGGAAAAAGCTACATCCGGACACTTCTTTTGAAATTCTAGAATACACTCTGGTGTAAGAAAACGAAGCACATCACTGGATACAAGAAGTTCCACGATTCCCTCTGTGCGTGAACGGATATTTTCAATGTCTTTCTTCATTTTCTCATACTCGCCCAGCACGACCTCTGCATATGCATACAGTCGCTCTCCGCTTTCTGTAAGTTCAATTCCCGACACAACACGATCAACCAATGTGCATTCTAACTCATTTTCCAGATTCTTCAGCACACGGCTTAATCCCTGAGGAGACATAAATAGTTCCTTCGATGCCCTCGCAAGACTGCCCCTCTGGCAGATCATTCTAAATTCTTCCAGTTCCTTTATCGTCATTTCTTACTCTTCCATATCCTTGATCACTATTTAAATTTACATTTTGCCCGGTTCAGAATCGGGGTTTTCCCAAGCGGTACCTTCTCATCTACATCCATCAGTATCGGCAGAATATGCTTTGCATTTTCATAACCTCTGCGCCGGAAGCTGCTGATGCACGAAGCACAATATGTGTAAAGTTCTTTCTCATCCGAAGCTTTTACCTTGTCAGTAAGAGCCTGTGCAACATCTGCCTCTTTTCCTGCAGCACAGCCGCCAAGACCACAGCACTGTACATCTGAAAAAGCATCTGTTATCTCTCCCTTTATAAATGACTCCATATCCCTTACAAACCTTCTATCCTGCCTGTCGGGACAAGGATAATACATGGGAATGCGCTCCATTTCAAACGGCTTGCCAATTCCCAGTTCCTTCATCTTCTCATAGACACTGATAATCTCTGCGTCCAGTCTGCCTTTCAGAAAGTAATAACAATTCGGACAAGCCATGACAACCTGCTCTACCCCGGCATCCTTCAGCTTTTTATTCATCCGGTCGATAATCCCTGCGGCTTCATCTGTAAGTCCCAGCTCTTCAATGGGCTTTCCACAGCAGTCATATACAACACCTACATCATGCTTACGGAACTCTTCTACCAGCTTATCCGTTGTCTTTGGGAAGAAGGATGGAAAATTACATCCGGTAAAGAATACCGCTTTCTTTTCTGCATGACGGTAATTGGCAAATTTATAAGGACTCTTTTCCAGCAGAAGTCCGTCATAGGAATTATCAGGCAATTTCCCTCCGCATTCTTCCACAATCTTCTTTCTGTTATCCAGTGCAATCACCTTCCCGTCAATATGCATTGGACAGACATCCCTGCAGCTTCCGCATAAAAAGCAATGATACGCAAGCTCCGGTTTTTCCTGCAAATCCTTTAAATCTATTTGATATTTTTCCAAAAAAAGACAGTTTCCTGTACATGCTCCGCAATGTACACAGTCATCCACATTAAATGCTCTCATCTTCTCTCTCCAGTTTTTCCTTTAATACGAGTTCCAGATAATCAATGGTAAGGGGGCAGTTACAGATTGCTCCTTTCTCAATATCATAATATAAATGGAGCAAATCGTCTTTGTCATCCACATCATAATACATCTGCCCCACTGCCGTAGACAGCCGCTCATTTCTCATATGCTGCAGGGTATCATAAATAACCGTGTTGGTTCCATATCTCTCAATTTTCCAAATAGAATCGTACTCCTGCTTCATGCCAATCAGATAATAGCCTCCATCAAAGGTAGGATGAATCACGATGTCTTTCTCTTCCAGATTGTCAAAGGCATTCCGAAGAGTTTCCGGATGTATCTGTGGAATATCAGTTCCAATGAGAATCACTCTGTCGTACCCCATACGGAAGGCAATTCCGATGGCATTTTTCATCCGTTCTCCCAAATCATCTCCATACTGTGGAAGACAGGTTGTCTCACTGTCTACCAATGATTTTAATAAACCGCTTTCATCCTTTGGCGTGTAGAACACAAATAAATCTGCTTCTACCTGTTTTGCCTTTTCGTAAATATCCTTCACAAAGCAAGTGTGAAGCCGGGCACACTCTTCCCCATTCAGAAAGGGCATAAGTCTGGTTTTCGTTTTCCCCGGTATGGGAACCCTGGTAAATAAAATCAGCGCTCTATTCATTTTCTTCCTCCGACAAATATTTCTTTCGAATCAGCATTCCTGCCACAGTAACTACAATTGCCAGTATTCCTGCAAATACAAAATACTTCCACTTTCCATCCTCTGCTGTAAATCCTGCTGCTCCTACCGTATAGAGCGCAACACCAGGCAGCATAAAAAGAAAAGTCAATGTGGAATATCTTGCAAAACTAATGTCTGTAATTCCATAAGCAAAATTCTGCAGGTTATATGGAAAAATCGGAACCATACGAGTAATCATAAGCACAATGATGTCATTTTGGGCATTATCACTAAACAGCAGTTTCTTCAATACCCTGTTCTTCTCCAACATAGGCTTTACCGCATCCTTCAGGAAAAACCGACCTACTAAAAACGCTGCCATTGCACCAAGAGTGGTTGCCACCAGACAGGCTAAGGTTCCTATCCACGGTCCAAACAGCATTCCTGCAATCACTGCAAAAGTGATTCCTGGAAGAGCCAGTACCACGCAGCCAATAATGGTAACCCCAACATAGCACCAGAATGCCAGCATCTTATGTTCTTTCACTAATTCCGTAATAAAATTCAAATGGTCGGCATCACTAAGATATGCCGACCAACCAAAGTAGTGATTTCCTATAAGAACTGCCAAAACAATTACAATAAAAATAATAATTTTGATATTCTTCTTTTTCATCCTAATCCTCTGTCTTGTTTTTGTTGTTTTTCTTCTGTTTCTCTGTGTAAATCCGGCGTAAAATTGCGACAACACCAAATACGGCAAACATAATCAGAAGTCCGTTCACAAGTAACTTTGCTCCTCCGGTAAGCATTCCACCTACATAAGAATAAACAATCGTTGCCGGAAGCTGACCAATTCCGGTTGCAATAAAAAAGCCCCAAAAAGACATGGACGTAAGACCAGCCACATAGCTTACAATATCAAAAGAAATAAATGGAAGAAGTCTTGCAACCAAAACACTGATGTTTCCATATTTTTCAAAGAAATCTTCAATCTGCTTTACCCCTTTATTTCCATTGAGTTTCACAACAATATCACGGCCCAGAATTCTCGCAATAAAGAAGCAGACCGCTGCTCCTGCCATAGCACTTGACCAAGAAAGAATTGCTCCCTGCCACCAGCCGAATAAGTTCGCATTGGCAACCGTAAGGATAAATGCCGGAAGCGGTGCTGCAATGGACTGCAGAATCATCAGCAGGAAAGAAACTGCCGCTGCATAAGCCCCATAAGATGCCACAAACTCTCTCATCACAGTAAAGTCTCCTGAATAGAACATCTTTGCCACAGTATTAAATCCCTTGTTTACGGGTGGAATGAACATGTAACACAAAATCGCAGCTACAATACACCCAATAACAATCACTTTACCGACCCACTTGTTTTTCTTTTTTTCCATATAATTAATCCTCTCTTCTCTCGTTCATCCACCTCAGTATAACAAACTATTCCTCTTTCGAATAGTTGTTTCTATCTATATGTATATATCAATTATCTATATCCGATATCAATTCCTGCTTTTCTACAGCACTTCCTCCAGCACCTCTATGACGTTCTTCACAACCTTTGGGCAGAAATCCAGCATTCTTCCGCTGGAAAGTGCTTCCTGAAGCTGTTCTGGAACGGATACGTCATAACCCAAAAGTTCCTTACATCTGCAGGTATCATATCTTTGAAAATATAAATTTCTGAACTCTGCATACTTTGCCATCATGCCATCCTTCTGTGTAAGAAGTATCTCTTCGTCCCAGTGACCGTACTTCACTCCGATTGCCATAAGCGCTCCTGTAAAGGCTCCACAGGTATCTCCCTGCATCATGCCACCACCAAAACAGGCCGTCACCTTATTTGCCATCTCTTCTGTAATTCCAAGACGCTCCGCAAAATAAGCAAGCACCACCTGGGAGCAGTCATATCCCTTTATAAACTTATCCCGAATCAAATTTTCATCCATATCCTTCTTCTCCTTGTGCTTTGGTACAATCATAATACTTCCGTTAATTCCTGCGTTATTTGCTCAAAATCTGTTTATTCTCTTCCATAACGTCTTCGATTTTTAACAAACTACTTGGATTTTATTATACATTCCAGAGAAAATCAACTATAATCAGCTAAAAAAGGAGTGGTTTACACCACTCCAATCAATGTTCCTATCCAATATATGAGTCCCAGCACCCAGCTTGCAAATACCCCATATAAAATAACCGGCCCCGCTATGGTAAATATTTTACATCCGATTCCAAATACCTGTCCTTCTTTTTTATATTCAATGGCAGGGGCTGCCACCGAATTTGCAAATCCGGTAATGGGAACCAGTGCTCCTGCCCCTCCCCAATCAGCGATTTTGGGGTAAATGCCAAAACCTGTCAGAATAACGCTCAGTAACACCAGAATCAAAGAGCACCAGCCTCCTCCTGCATCCTTATCCAGCCCTGCCTTTTCACAATAATTTAAGATAAACTGTCCTATGGTACAGATCGCTCCACCTACAAGAAATGCCCTTGCCATGTCTGGAAGCAGCGCCCTCACAGGGGTCTTTGTTTTTACATATTTCTCATATTCATTTTTCTTTTTCATGCCTTCTCCTTTACCATCTCATATAAAAATACAATAATGCGCCCAAACTTTTTCCAAGTGCCATTCCTACAATGAGCCACGAAAGTCCCGTTGTAATCTTTGCCCTGCGGATGAAAATCGGGAAAATATTTAAAATATCCGCCAGTGCCATGGACCAGCATCCCACAAATATTCCGGAAAGCAGTCCAAATCCTGCAAGCAGCCATCCTCCCTTCAGAAATTCTGCCTCATAGATCCAAAACAGATTTCCAAGGATTCCCCCCAGCACAATACAATCTTCATACAAGGTGACGTATTTCCCTGTATGGGTCCGGTCTGCGAAATCGGACACCACACCAAGCCCAATCAGAAAGGCAAAGAGTCCTGCCGAAATCGCAAGGCCAAAAGACAATCCAAGAAATGCAAGTATCATCCAATTAATCCACATCCTGTTCTTCTCCCTTCCGCGAGTAAATATCTACCAATGTGGATTCAATGTCATTTTCATACAGGCGCATTTCCACCTCCATGGGAGTGGGGTCCACGGAAAACCGTTTTTTCCCAAAATGATTGAAGAACACCAGTATCCCAACGCTGATACCGATACTGTATGATATTTCCAGCACTGTAAATCCACTGGATTCTTCTCCCATAACCAGCCTGTATATCTGCCCAAACATCTTTGTAATGGAAATATCATTATTAAAGGACATAATGGAAAAAGCGGCTCCGGCAAATACCACCAGGCAAATGACTGCAACTTTTACATATTCAAATCGTTTCTTCGCCTGCTCCTGTCCTTCATAAGTCACAATCAAATCTGCAGAGCCCAGATTTTCAATCTGAAGATTTGGATATTCTTTGTGGATACATGAAATGACTTTTAGAATAGAAATCACCTGTCTGTGAGGTCCATCCTCCGGAATTTTCAGTATTTTCATAACTTTAACCTTGCTCACCACAACAGAATCCGCACATTCGATTGTAAGAATATCCTTTAACATAACATCCCTGCTCTGTACTTCTGTATTGGTTTCTCCTTTCAAATAAAGAATGGTACTATTTGCCATCTGCTTCAACCTGCTTTCTGTTTTTTAGATAAGCGTCCCATGGGTTAACGCCACACTGTCCTCCATTCCAGAGAAATAGTAAGCCATCCCCAGCAGAACTGCTGTAAGCACCGCAATTCCCAGAATCAGATTAATTTTTTGTTTCGTATGCTTCATTTTGGCACCTCGCTTATCACAATTTTTATCAATAGTATGTGCCAATTTCTGCAAAAAAATACTCCTGAACCGGCATCATTCTCATCTCACCGCTTCAGGAGTCCACACAATATGCGTTTATTTTATATTATATTTTATTCCTCTTCTAAACGCAAAGCGCCGGTATTACATGCACGTACACAGGCCGGTTCTAAACCACAGGCAACCCTGTCCGCACAGCCATCACATTTCACAATTTTTCTGTCTGCGTCAAATCTTGGCACATCATACGGACAGACTTTTGCGCACTTCTTACAGCCAATACATCGGCTTCGATGAGCAGCCACCACAAATCCATTCTCCGTCCGTTCCAATACGTTCAGTGGACAAGCCTCAATGCAGGGAGCATCTTCGCAATGCTGACAGTTTCTTGTGAAATAAGTGGTAAATCCAGTCTTTTCACATACATGTTTTTCGTATATTCTCGGAGATAACGCGTCTCCATTGGTTTCATCATAGTGCTGATCCATACATGCCACCACACACGCAAGACATCCGGAGCACAATGATTCATCACACACAACCTTACTCATGAGTCTCCTCCTTCTTTTCCAATCTGCAGCAGTATGACTTATATCCCGGGAAACCGGAAATCGGGTCCAGATAGGTATCATCTACCAGCAGATTGATGTCCTTATTTTCTGCTCCATGATATACGTTCACAGCTCCCGGCAGACAAGAAGAGTTTATACTCAGTTCCAGTTCCATACTACCAACCGGAGTACAGAGGCGCACCTGTTCCTTGTCCTTCAGCTTCAGCTTCTCTGCATCCGAAGGATGGACTTCCACAATCGGACATTCTTCCAGTCCCACAAGCCAGGGAAGACGGTATGTTCTGGAATGGAAAAGCTGTGGTTTTCTGCTTCCTGTAGTGAGAATCAACGGATATTCTTCCATCGGAAGCTGTTCCCTGAACTCATGATATACAGGCAGTCCTTCATGGCCTTCTTTCTCACAGGAACCAATGATTTCGGATACAAACTCAATCTTTCCAGTAGGTGTCTTCACTTTGAGAATCTCCTCCGTTGTGAGCCCCGGCATTACTTTCTTTGCCTTGATACCCTTAGGTGCCGCTTTCACTTCTTCCAAAGTAAGTCCGGTAGGCGTCAGTGATTTTCGCAAATAATCTTCGTTGCTGTATATCGGTTCTTCTCCACCAATTTCAAATCCAAGCTTCTCTGCAAGTCCTGTAATAATGTCCATATCAGACCAGGCTTCTCCTGCAGGTTCTACCACATGACCTTGATAGAAAATCGTGTCTAATCCCAGTATGCTTACCTGTTCCCGTTCCAGAGACATCTGCACCGGAAGTAAAATATCTGCATATTTTGCCGTATCCGTCATATACATATCTGCATCGGCAAAAAAATCCACCTGCTGCAAAGCCTCTTCCAATCTGTCCGGTCTCGGCCACATATGGTGGTTCATTCCAAAGGCTACTAAGGTCGGAATCGGATATTCTCCTTTTCCTTCCAGATAATCTGCCATACGAGTTACCTGAACTTCATTTTCCGTCAGTTTCGCCCATGCAGGAAATTCTTCATGACTCAAATCCTCCTCCGGATGAATTCTTGGCTTTCTCACACCCATAAAAGCATCCTTCAGAACTGCTCTTCCGGGTCCCGGTGGCATAGTTCCACCCTCCACGCCAAAACTTCCCGTAAGTGCCAGAAGCATTACAATAGCTCGGGCATTCTGTACACCATTAATATTATGTACCACCGGGGAAGCTGACAACTGAATCGGGCATGGTGCTTCTGTTGCCATGATTCTGGCAGCCGCAATCATATCTTCCTTCGGAACACCCGTGATTGCTTCCACTTTTTCCGGGGTAAATTCCATCACGTATTCCTTATATTCTTCAAATCCACTGGTATATTTTTCTACATATTCCTGATTGTAAATACCCTCAGTTATCATAACACGTGCCATACCAAGTGCCAGTGCACCATCTGTTCCAGGAATAGGGCGCAGATGCATATCTGCATGCTGAGAAGTTGGTGTACACCTGGGGTCTACTACAATAATCTTCACGCCACGTTTCACAGCCCCCAGGAATCCGCTTCCTGCAGTCACAGAATTACTGTGGAGTGGATTGACTCCCCATACAATCAGGGTTTTGCAGCGCCTCATATCCGGCATTGGCATCAGCACGCCCTTACCAAATACACTCTGACATGCCATCATCAGTGCATACGCACAGGTACTGGACTCTGTTCCGATATTCGGTGTTCCATACATATTAACAAATTCTGTCATCTGCGGACGGAACCACTTTGGATGTCCTACATAGACCATAGTGGACTTTGCACCATATTGTTCCTTTGTCCGGGTCATTTTCTCTGCTATGGTACTGAGTGCTTCTTCCCAGCTGATTCGTTCAAACTTTCCTTCTCCACGTTTTCCAACCCGTTTCATAGGGTAAAGAAGCCGGTCCGGATGATAAAGAGCCTGCTTAAGAGCTGCCCCCTTTACACAGACCCGTCCATTCGTCCCCGGCAATTCCTTATTTCCTTCTATCTTAATTACTTTTCCGTCTTTGCAGTAAGCGTCTACCAGACATCCTCCCCCGCACAGACCGCAAAT
Source organism: uncultured bacterium (assembly GCA_905216215.1). Taxonomy (GTDB): domain Bacteria; phylum Bacillota; class Clostridia; order Lachnospirales; family Lachnospiraceae; genus Allocoprococcus. The sequence goes on from CAJMSZ010000022.1 coordinate 31,131, forward strand.
ACCGGTTTTTACTGTGATTCCAGTTTCTTTACACGGAATCTTTGCCTCTGTCAGTGCCTTTTTCTTTTCCTTTTCCATATCTCTTCCTTCTTATAGCTTCCGTTTCTCTTTTCTAGTTATCTTTATTCGCATCCCATTTATTGTATATACATCCAGTCTCTTTCGTCCAATCAATTTTTTCAATAATTCTATTACATTTTCAAATAAGCTCTATTATAATCGTTTGCGCAAATCCTGCAAAATCCGTTTTTCCATTCTGGACACCTGAACCTGTGAGATTCCCATCAGTTTTCCCACCTCTCCTTGCGTTTTGTTTCCAAAATATCGAAGGGACAAAAGCTGTCTTTCTCTCTCTCCAAGCTCACCCAGTAATTGTCTGAGCAGCATCATATCTAAGATTTTTTCTTCCCGTTCTTCTTCCTCAACGATTTTATCCATCAGTAGAATTTCATTTCCGTCTCCCTGATAAATCGTCTTCTGTAAAGACTCTACTTCAGTACTTGCCTCTATAGCAAGTATCAGTGTTTCTTTTTCCACTTCAATCTTCTCTGCAATTTCTTCAATGGTGGCCTCTCTTCCACTTTCTTCCCTTATTTTTTCTCCGGCAAGATAGGCACGATAGGCCGTTTCTTTTAGTGAACGACTGACTTTTATCATACCATCATCCCGAAGAAAGCGCTTGATTTCCCCCGATATCATTGGGATAATGTATTATAGTGGAAATTTTGAAATTTCCTTTATCCAATAG
>CAJMSZ010000023.1 GCA_905216215.1 uncultured bacterium
TAGGAGAAGGGAAATGGATGGAAGAGATTTAGCTGTATGTGATTTTGAAGGTACAAAAGAAGAGGACTACAGACTTTAGAGATAAGGTTTGTAGTTTTTTTGTGTTATAATATAAAATGATAGATAAGTTGATTATCTGAAATGTTGTTTATAAACATTTTATATAAGAAACGGATAAGAAGAGCATGTCTTTCTTGACCTAAAATAAAGGTTTCTGCTATAGTAAAGTAATTCATTTTGTCAATATTCATATTTGTATATAGCATCAATAGAGAAAAGACGCAAGAGAAGGAGGGCCTTGTGTGACGCATATTCAAAATTCAGTGAAAGAAGCATTGCAATCTATTTTACCTATAGCTGCTATTGTTTTAATACTTAGCATATCAATAGCACCCTTACATGCAGGTGTATTAGTTTTATTTCTGTTTGGAACGATACTCCTGATTATTGGAATGAGTTTTTTTACGATTGGTTCAGGAATTTCGATGGAGCCATTAGGGGAAGGAATAGGAATTCAGCTTGGAAAAGCAAAACGAAAAGGGATTTCTTTGATACTATGTTTGCTTTTAGGGGTGATTATTACGATTGCAGAACCAGATCTTCAAGTTCTTGCCGGGCAGGTGCCATCCATTCCGAATGCAGTGCTTATTCTATGCGTGGCTTTGGGAGTAGGGATTTTTCTTGTTGTCTCTGTACTTAGAGTACGAAAAGAGATTTCGTTGGCAAAAATGTTGCTGTTGTTTTATGGTGTTGTGATCGCTTTGGCATTCTTTGCACCTACAGACTTTGTCCCTACCGCATTTGATTCGGGCGGCGTGACGACTGGTCCTATCACCGTACCATTTATTATGGCATTTGGAGCTGGTATGGCTGCGAAGCGTGGTAACAAGCATTCAGGAGAAGATAGTTTTGGTCTAGTTTCTCTTTGTAGTATTGGTCCCATTCTTTCCGTCCTTGTTCTCAGCATTCTGTATAATCCGCGTCCAGAGACATCCATGACTGTTCTTGAAGAGGTCAGAACTACCAAGGAAGCATTTGGACAATTTCTACATGCAATTCCTACATATGGGAAAGAAGTTTTTGTAGCAGTTTTTCCTATTATAATAGTGTTTTTTGTATTTCAGTCAGTGTCCAGACGTTTTCATCGTCACCAGTTGATGAAAATGGGCGTAGGTTTTGTGTATACCTATCTAGGGCTTGTTTTATTTCTAACTGGAGCAAATGTGGGATTTATGCCGGCGGGGCGCTTGCTCGGTGCGTCCATTGTTGAAACGGATTATAAGTACCTGCTTGTGCCAATCGGGATGATCGTGGGATATTTTATTGTTTTAGCAGAACCTGCGGTACATTCCTTAAAAAAACAAGTTGTAGAAGTGACCAATGGAGCAATTTCGCAAAAATCAGTAGGATATGCACTTTCCATTGGCGTAGCTGCTTCAGTCGGAATTTCGATGTTACGGGTGCTTACGGAAGCTCCGGTTCTCCCATTTTTGATTATAGGTTATATGGTATCGCTGGGGATTAGTTTTTTTGTTCCACCGATTTATACTGGAATCGCATTTGACTCAGGTGGAGTGGCAAGTGGGCCAATGACAACCACATTTATTTTACCATTTGCGGTGGGGGCTTGCGAGATGCTAGGTGGAAATATCATGACAGATGCATTTGGAATTGTAGCAATGATAGCAATAGCCCCATTAATTTCAATCCAGATACTGGGGTTGAGCAGTAATATCAGGAAACGTCGCAGAATCCAGAAGGTATATGATGAATGGATGCAGATTGAAGATGATATTATCTGTTTTGAGGAGGATTTATAATGAACAACACACTTTCCAAGAGAGTGCTTGTGCTTTTTTCAGTTGTAGAACGTGGAAAAGGGCAAAAGCTTATGAAGTATTTAAAGGAACAGAGCATCAGCATGCACTACCAATGTGTTGGGTTTGGAACGGCACCTACGGAAATCAAGGATATTTTTGGCATTGGAAGCAGAGATAAAGATATTATCATCAGTCTTGCAGCTGAGGAGAAAGTAAAAGAGATGATGGCAGATTTTGGAAATCGATTCAGCAGTTATTCAGAATATGGAGGATTGATGCTGGTGTTAAAGCCTGATTCTATGAATCGCCTGGCTGTTGAAATACTGAATTATGGTATATTAGAAGGAGTGGTAAAAGAGGGAGGTCCGACTATGAAAAACGAACATAATCACCATTTAATCTTAATAGCTGTAGGTCAGGGATACTCCGAAGAAGTGATGGAAACCGCTAAAAGGGCAGGGGCTACCGGCGGAACAGTAATTAGAGGAAGACTCGCCGATACAGAAATGATGGCAGAATTCGTGAAAGATAAAATAGACGAGGAAAGGGAACTGATTCTTATTATGGCATCATCAAATAACACTGGAAAGATTATGGAAAGTGTGAATGCAGGATTTGGACTCCGGACAAATGCAAGAGGGGTTATTTGTTCGATACCAATTGAAAAAGCTTACAAAATATAGAGATATATTCCTGTTTTCTGAAGAAAAAACAGTTGACATGGAAGTGGTCTTATACTATAATATTCAAGTATGACATGAAGAGGAACAGTTTGCGCCAAAGCCCCGGAACAGACTGGTTTCTAATATATCTATAGTATTTATAATGAACAAAAAAAGTAGTGAATGAAATTTGCAGGAGGTCAACCAATGAAAACTTACATGGCTAATCCAGATAAGATTGAAAGAAAATGGTATGTAGTTGACGCAGAAGGACAGACATTAGGACGTCTTTCAGCAGAAATTGCTAAAGTTTTAAGAGGAAAAAATAAACCAGTATTTACACCACATGTTGATACAGGAGATTATGTAATCGTTGTAAACGCTGATAAAGTGAAAGTAACAGGAAAGAAGTTAGAACAGAAGATTTATTACCATCATTCAGATTATGTAGGTGGAATGAAAGAAACTACATTAAAAGAAATGATGGCAAAGAAGCCAGAAGCAGTAATCGAACTTGCTGTAAAGGGAATGCTTCCAAAAGGACCTTTAGGAAGAGCAATGATTAAGAAACTTCATGTATATGCTGGACCTGAACATGGACATCAGGCTCAGAAACCAGAAGTTTTAACTTTTTAAGAGGTTTGAAAGGAGGAAATAAAAGTGGCTAATACAAAATTCTACGGAACAGGAAGAAGAAAAAAATCTATCGCAAGAGTATACCTTGTACCAGGTACAGGTAAAATCACAATCAATAAAAGAGATATCGATGAATATTTCGGACTTGAAACATTGAAAGTAGTTGTTCGTCAGCCATTGGTTGCAACAGAAACACTTGATAAATTTGACGTTTTGGTAAATGTACATGGTGGAGGATATACAGGACAGGCTGGAGCTATCCGTCATGGAATCTCAAGAGCTTTATTAGAAGCTGATTCTGAATACAGACCAACATTAAAGGCTGCTGGTTATCTGACACGTGACCCACGTATGAAAGAACGTAAGAAATACGGTCTCAAAGCAGCTCGTCGCGCTCCGCAGTTCAGCAAGAGATAATTTTTATGGTTTTGGAACCCCGGAAATCAATCATTTCTGGGGTTTTTTTACAAGATTTTTATCTTCGGCTATCTGCAGACGCACCTGATGAATGGCAGACGGTTCAGAAGAGGAAAATATATAGTCAAGTCATTGACAAACTCTAAAAGGCATTATAAAATGATGCCAGATTAAGACATTTAACATGTTGAAGAATTATCTAGTAGGAGGAGAAAACATGGAAACATTTTTCAAAGTTGTTCCTGTGCTTGCCGTTGTAGCATTGCTTTTTGCTGCATATCTTGCATCAAAAGTTAATAAACAGGCTCCAGGAAATGACAGAATGAAAGAAATCGCTGGTAGTATCAGCGAAGGTGCGAGAGCATTCTTGATGGCTGAATACAAGATTCTTATTGTATTTGTAGCTGTACTTTTTGTTTTAATTGGCGTAGGTATCGGTAACTGGGTAACAGCAGTGTGCTTTATCTTTGGTGCAGGATTCTCTACAATTGCTGGATATGTTGGTATGACAGTTGCTACAAAAGCAAATGTAAGAACTGCAAATGCAGCAAAAGAGGGCGGAATGAACAAAGCACTTTCTATTGCATTTTCAGGTGGTGCAGTTATGGGTATGTGCGTTGCTGGCCTTGGTGTTTTAGGTGTAAGCGTAATTTATCTGCTTACAAAGAATGTAGATGTTCTTACAGGTTTCAGCCTTGGTGCATCTTCAATCGCTTTATTTGCTCGAGTTGGTGGTGGTATTTATACAAAAGCTGCTGACGTTGGAGCTGACCTTGTAGGTAAAGTTGAAGCTGGTATCCCAGAGGATGACCCGCGTAACCCGGCAGTTATCGCTGATAACGTTGGTGATAACGTAGGTGACGTTGCAGGTATGGGAGCTGACTTATTTGAATCATATGTAGGAGCTTTAATTTCTGCACTTACATTAGGTGTAATTTATTTTGAAGTTCCAGGCGCAGTTTACCCACTTATGCTTGCTGGTTGTGGTCTGGTTGCATCTATCCTTGGTACATTTTTTGTAAAAGGTGATGAAAATTCTAACCCACATAAAGCATTAAAAGCAGGTACATATGCTGCAAGTATTATTGTCGTTATTGTTTCAGTTGCTTTAAGTAAATATTTGTTTGATGATTTTAAAGCAGCAATTGCAATCATTTCAGGACTGATTGTTGGTCTTGCTATTGGTATTATTACAGAACACTATACATCTGGTGATTACAAGCATGTACAGGAAATCGCTGACCAGTCTGAAACTGGTGCAGCTACCACAATCATCAGTGGTCTTGCTGTAGGTATGAAATCTACAGGATGGCCTGTACTTTTAATCTGTGTAGGTATCTTTGTAGCATTTAAAGTATGCGGTCTTTACGGAATCGCACTTGCTGCTGTAGGTATGCTTTCTACAACAGGTATTACTGTAGCAGTAGATGCCTACGGTCCAATCGCAGACAATGCCGGTGGTATTGCAGAAATGGCCGGATTAGATCATTCAGTTCGTAACATTACAGATAAACTTGATGCAGTTGGTAATACAACAGCAGCTATGGGTAAAGGATTTGCAATTGGTTCTGCAGCTCTTACTGCACTTGCACTTTTTGTGTCATATGCAGAAGCTGTTCAGCTTAAGACAATCGACATCCTTAATAACCGAGTAATCATCGGTCTGTTCATTGGTGGTATGCTTCCATTCTTATTCTCAGCTATGACAATGTCTTCTGTATCAAAAGCTGCATATCAGATGATTGAAGAAGTTAGACGTCAGTTCAGAGAAATGCCTGGAATCATGGAAGGAAAGACAAAACCAGATTACAAGTCATGTGTTGCTATTTCTACAACAGCAGCTCTGAAAGAAATGTTAGTTCCTGGTATTATGGCAGTTGTTTCTCCACTTGCTGTAGGTATCATTCTTGGTACAGAAGCTCTTGGTGGACTTCTTGCTGGTTCTCTTGTAACAGGTGTTATGATGGCTATCTTTATGTCAAATGCAGGTGGCGCATGGGATAACGCTAAGAAATACATCGAAGATGGAAATCATGGTGGAAAAGGAAGCGAAGCTCATAAAGCAGCCGTTGTTGGTGATACCGTAGGTGACCCATTCAAGGATACATCTGGACCATCTATCAATATCCTTATCAAATTGATGACAGTTGTAGCATTGGTATTTGCGCCATTGTTCTTATCAATTGGTGGATTACTGTAAGAGTAAGTAAATGAAATTTACATGAGGCGTAGGAGTTCCTATGCCTCATTTTTTTTAGGGTGACAAATTATGATGACGGAATTAGAACAATATTACAACAAATTTAATGAAGAAAAACGTCTGAACAGCAGGCATGGCAAGGTAGAATTTCTGACATCAATGAAATATATTCATCAGTACCTCGGTGGTGATAAGACAAAGAAAATACTGGATGTAGGAGCTGGTACGGGAAGATATTCCGTAGCACTTGCAGAAGAAGGATATGATGTGACTGCGGTAGAGCTGGTGAAATACAATCTTGGCATTTTGAAAAAGAAAAACAGTTCTGTGAAAGCTTATCAGGGAAATGCACTGAAGCTTTCACGATTCGGAGACGAAGAATTTGACCTTGTACTGGTGTTTGGACCTATGTATCATCTGTATTCTTTTGAGGATAAGGTAAAGGCACTCACGGAGGCAAAAAGGGTAGTTAAGAAGGATGGGGTCATTCTTGTTGCGTATTTGATGAATGAGTATAGCATTCTGACCTACGGATTTAAAGAAAATCATATATTGGAATGTCTGGAGAATGGAAAAATAACAGAAGAATTTCGTGTAAATCCGGATAAAGAAGATTTGTATGATTATGTGCGTCTGGAAGATATTGCATCTTATAATCAAGCGGCTGGTTTAAAGCGGGAGAAGATTATTTCTGCAGATGGCCCTGCTGATTATATGAGACAGGTGTTGAATGCAATGGACGAACAGACTTATGAGAAGTTTATCGAGTATCATCTGGCAACATGTGAGCGGATGGAACTCATGGGAGCATGTGCACATACAGTGGATATTCTGAGGAAAGAGTAACAGGTAAAGAAAGTATAAAAAAAGGTTGAAAGCATTCGGAATACTTTCAACCTCTTTGTATTCATTATTCTACAACAACATTAACTGCCTGAAGTCCACGATTTCCTTCTGTGATTTCGAAAGATACATTCTGTCCTTCTTCTAATGTTTTGTAACCTTCTCCAGCGATTCCTGAGAAATGTACGAATACGTCTTCGCCATTTTCTGCGTTTGTAATGAATCCGTAACCTTTCTGAGAATTAAACCATTTAACTGTTCCTTTGTTCATGATACTTGAACCCTCCTAAAATATAATTATGTCTGAAAAATATGTGAAATCTTAATCTTATCCAAAACACAAATATAGATTATCACAATCCCTTATTGATGTCAAATAAAAAAATAGAAGTTTTCAATGAGTGAAAACTTCTATAAAAAACAGATTCTTTTTCTATAATCCTGTAAATAATTCCACAATGAAGACCATGATGCAAGAGAAAAGAGAAACGGTAATAAGGCTCTTTTTCTTGTATGCCATAATCAGAGCAATGATAAAGCCAACCAGGGCAGACCAGATATTTGCCGTTGCTTCTAAAATGGCAGGAAAGGTCATTACTGACAGTGTCACATAAGGAACGTAATATAAGAATGACTTTATGTAATTATTCTGAATTTCCTTACGAATCAGTGTCAGTGGCAGGAGTCGGATTAAATAGGTAACACCGGCCATAACAAAGATATAGATATAAATATTATGATTCATTTTCAATAACCTCCGTCTTTTCTGTTTCTTCAGAAACCGGGAAGAAGTAAGCAGCTACCCCTGCAATCAGAATGGTCAGGATGATAATGCGGAAACCTGAGGATATCTGTGATAATACAGGCAGCCTTGTGAACAGAAAACTGAGTCCCATAGATAGAATAACAATTCCGGCAAGGACACGATTTTCTTTTGCAGGTGGAACAATGATTGCGATAAACATACCATAAAGGGCTACGCTTAATGCGCTTACCATTCTGGCCGGAAGAATATTTCCAGATACCACACCAAAGAAGGTTCCGAGTATCCATCCGGGAACAGCTACACTGATTGCCCCATAGGAATAAAAGGGATGCAATTTCCCTTTCTGCGCTGCGGAAATTCCAAATATTTCATCTGTCACACCGTAAGAAATAAAAAACCGGTGGAAGAAAGGGGTGCTTTCATCCAGTTTCTGGGAAAGGGCGCAGGACATCAGACAATAACGAAGATTGATGATGAGCTGTGTAAATGCCATTTCCATATAAGATGCAGACGAGGTAATTAGTGATAAGCCTGCGAACTGTCCGGCACTGGTAACATTGGTGGCAGAGATGAGAACTGCTTCCCATGCAGACAGATTTGCATTTTTTGCCATGATACCAAATGTAAATGAAACCGCAAAATAACCGAGACAGATTGGTATTCCGTCCCGGATTCCTGCAGCGAATGCTGTACGTCGATTCATGATAAACCTTCTTTCGTAATAAGATAATCATTTTATTGTACCTAAAAATTGAAAGAAGAACAAGAGATACTTTTAACTTCTTACCTAACTTTTTTCACGTATTGTCACATATTTTTACATATTGCAAAAAAAGGATAGAAATATACAGTAGTTTCAGTTATAATATAACTTATAAATACAAACCTAAAAATAAGTACAAATTATAAAAAGGAGAATCGGTATGGAAATGTTGTCAATCGAAAAAGAATTGCAGTCAAACTCTTACCCTGGAAGAGGAATCATCATTGGTAAGTCAGAGGATGGTACAAAAGCTGTTGCAGCATACTTCATTATGGGAAGAAGCGAAAACAGCCGGAATCGTGTATTCGTAGAAGATGGTGAAGGAATTCGTACACAGGCATTTGATGAGTCGAAACTCACAGACCCAAGTCTGATTATTTATGCGCCGGTCAGAGCACTTGGAAATAAACTGATTGTGACAAATGGGGATCAGACAGATACGATTTACGAAGGAATGGATCACCAGATGACATTTGAACAGTCACTGAGAAGCCGTGAATTCGAACCGGACGGACCAAATTACACTCCTCGTATTTCCGGGATCCTGCATATAGAAAATGGAAAATACAATTATGCAATGTCTATTCTGAAAAGCAATAACGGTAATCCTGAGGCATGCAACCGTTATACATTTGCTTATGAAAATCCGGTCGCAGGCGAAGGACATTTTATCCATACTTATAAATGCGATGGCAATCCACTTCCAAGCTTTGAGGGAGAACCGAAGTTAGTTGCCATTCCAAACGATATAGAAGCATTTACCGAGACACTTTGGAACAACTTAAATGAAGATAACAAGGTTTCTTTGTTCGTAAGATACATTGATATTGTAACCGGCACTTATGAGACAAAGATTGTAAATAAGAACAAATAAGGAGAAGATGCGGACATGAACGAATTAGAATTAAAGTACGGATGTAATCCGAACCAGAAACCATCACGCATTTATATGAAGAATGGAAGTGATCTTCCAATCAAAGTACTTTCCGGACGTCCGGGTTATATTAACTTTTTGGATGCATTTAATGGTTGGCAGCTTGTGTCAGAGCTTAAGAAAGCGACAGGGCTTCCTGCGGCTACATCATTCAAGCATGTATCACCGGCAGGAGCAGCAGTAGGACTTCCGCTTAGTGAAACACTGGCAAAGATTTACTGGGTAGACGATTTGGGTGAACTTTCTCCACTTGCGTGTGCATATGCCAGAGCAAGAGGTGCGGACAGAATGTCTTCTTTTGGTGATTTTATTTCGCTTTCTGATGTATGTGATGTAGATACGGCAAGACTAATCAAAAGAGAAGTTTCTGATGGGGTCATTGCTCCAGGGTATGAACCGGAAGCTCTTGAAATTTTAAAACAGAAAAAGAATGGTAACTATAATGTAATCCAGATTGATCCGGATTATGTTCCAGAACCAATTGAGCATAAAGAAGTATTTGGAATTACATTTGAACAGGGAAGAAATGAATTACAGATTACAGAAGATTTCTTTTCAAATGTAGTTACCGATAATAAAGTGCTTACAGAAGCAGCAAAGATTGATCTTGCAATTGCCATGATTACTTTGAAATATACACAGTCTAATTCTGTATGTTATGTCAAAGACGGACAGGCAATCGGAATCGGTGCAGGGCAGCAGTCGCGTATTCATTGTACCCGTCTTGCAGGTCAGAAGGCGGATAACTGGTGGTTGAGACAGAGCCCACAGGTTATGAATCTGAAATTTAAAGATCACATCAAACGTGCGGATAGAGATAATGCCATTGATGTTTATATGGGAGATGAATACATGGATGTACTTGCAGATGGTGTCTGGGAAAATACATTTGCAGAAAAGCCGGAAGTATTTACAAGAGAAGAGAAGCGTGCATGGCTGGATAAACTGACGGATGTGTCACTTGGCTCAGATGCTTTCTTCCCATTTGGGGATAATATTGAACGTGCTCATAAAAGTGGTGTAAAATACATTGCACAGCCAGGTGGTTCCGTGAGAGATGATAATGTAATTGCAACCTGCAATAAATATGATATGGCAATGGCATTTACAGGACTTCGTCTGTTCCATCATTAGAATATAACATTATATAACAGAAAGAGCTGATGCTCTATAGGTAAGTAATCTATAGAGTATCAGCTTTTTTATTCCTTACTTTTTCCAACTATGATGGTTGCGGACAGGATAGCAATGCATCCGACGATACTGCGGACGGAGAGCGGTTCGTGGTAAACCAGAATCCCGACGATCAGGCTTGTAATGGGCTCGAATGTGCTAAGGATCGTAGTGTTGGCAGGGCCGATATATTTCACTCCAATCTGAAATCCGGAGACACTGATAAAGCACAGAGAAAGCGACATGAAAATCATGACAAGCCAGGCATTTGCACTGAGATGAAATGTGAGATTTCCCGTCAGAGCCGCTGCTGCAAAAATCATGGGGGATGCCATGAGATGCATATAAAAAATAAGCTTGAAAGTATTCATGCTCTGTAGTCCACTGGCATCCAGATATATGACATAGAAAGAATAGGTGATCCCGGATATAAAAGCCAGGATCAGGCCCGGAAATGCGGTGGAACCGTTCCCACTGCCATTGTAAAACAGAAATACGCCTACCATACACAGGGCAACACAGAAAAGCTTCTGGGCCTGTGGCTTTTGCTTCAAAAATAAAATGCATCCAAGAATGGTAAATGCGGGGTAACAAAAATGAATGGTGGTTGCCATACCGGACGGAATGTAATTGTAGGATGCAAAAAGCAGGAGTGGTGTGGAGCCATATCCGAATAGTGTGAGCAGAAAGATCTGTTTTATTTCTTTGCATGTAAGCGTAAAAGGGATCTTTTTCCATTTAAGAAAAAAGAATAAAGCAGGGAGTGAAAGAAAAAAGCGCAGACCTGTGACAGTCAGAGTATTTCCACCACCTGCGAGAATGGTTTTTACAAATAAAGGCATACAGCCAAAGAGAACTGCGGAAGCTATGGTTGCAATGACACCGAAAGTGCGGTTATTTATTCTGTTCATAAAGATTTCCTCCCAATATTATCTCGCAATCATTATAATATAGGGCCCTGAAAATGAAAAGGAAAACAAAAAAGACATGCAACTCGAATAATATACTGACAATCATGGTAAACGTATTTATTTTTGTGCAAAACCAAGAAACGTTTAAAATTTGTGTAAATGACAAAATACACTTTACAAAATTGACAAAAAATAGTAAAATAGTAAGGAATTTGTGCGTTACATTATAATGCCAGATTGGAGGGAATGAGATGTTTTTCATGTATTTTGCAGTGTGGATGATCTTTGCGGGGGATGTCACACTGGAGATTTGTCTTTTTGGCATTGCTATTGCTGCTATTGTCTTCTGGTTTACCTGTAAATTTATGGATTACAGTATCGAAAAGGAAAAGAAAAACGTTCGGAAGGTCTTTCGGTTTCTTGGATATATAGCAGTTCTGATCAAGGAAATCCTGATGGCCAATCTACAGGCCATACGTCTTATTTTATCAGAGAAAGAAGAGGTACGTCCGGTACTCGTTCATTTTGAAACGGATCTTAAAACAGAAGCGGGGAAGGTTCTTTTGGCAAATTCCATTACGCTTACACCGGGAACAATTACAGTAGAGTTGGAAGATTCCGGATATGTTGTACATTGTCTGGACGAAAAGCTGGCTCCGGGAATGGATCAATCTGTGTTTGTAAATGCAATTAGAGATATAGAAGAATAGCAGAGGAGGGTGTTTGCTATGGGAAAAGGAATACCGGGACTTGAACAGGCATATCAGATGCTGTTTTCCGGAGCTTTGATTTTTCTGGCGGTCATGCTGATCTTATGTCTGGTGCGTGCAATCAAGGGACCGAGAGTTGCAGATCGTATCATTGCAGTGAACATGATGGGGACAATGGTCATGGTGATCATAGGTATACTGGCAGTGAAGATGCAGGAAGGGTATCTGGTTGATATTTGTCTGATTTATGCGATGATCAGTTTCCTTGCAGTTATTGTTCTCACGAAAGTGTATACAGGCGTTTATAAAGAAAAGAAAGAAAAGGGGGAGAAATAATGGCAGCAATGGAATGGATTCGTTTTGTGGCTGGGGCATGTTTCCTTGTGCTTGGTCTTCTTACTTTTCTGGTGGAAATGATCGGAGTGTTCCGATTCCGCTATGTGTTAAACAGAATGCATGCGGCTGCGATCGGTGACACACTTGGAATTGGATTTTCGCTGGTGGGTCTTATTTTGATGAATGGTCTTAATTTCACATCGTTAAAGATGTTTTTAGTGATCGTTTTCCTTTGGTTCTCTTCACCAACTTCATCACATCTGGTTGCGAAGCTGGAGGCTACAACCGGGAAAGACGGGGAAGAACATTATCGCAGGCTGGATTTGAAAGAACTTGAAAAAGAACTGGAAGAGGAGGGGATTTAGCATGCAGGTGTTTACATATATTTTGATGGGCTTTTTAGTTGTCTGTGCCATATCTGTAAGTTTTTCAAAAAATCTTCTTAACTCCATTTTGATTTTTATGTCCTACAGTCTGATCATGTCTGTTATCTGGATCATACTGGAATCTCCCGATCTGGCTATTACAGAAGCTGCGGTAGGGGCCGGTGTGACGAGTATTCTTTTCTTTGTGACCTTAAAAAAGATTCATGCGATCGTGGAATCGGAAGAAGAGGAGGGCGAGTAGATGAGCAGAAGACTTTCCGAGGAGGAATATCAGCAAACGCGCAGCTATCGGTTCCGGGAATGGTTGAGCGGGAGCAAGGATCCCTATCTGGGAGAAGTGGAGGTACAGCCGCCGAGAGAGCACCCGGAAGCGGAGGAACGAAGAAATCAGCGGAAGGCTGCAAAGAAGCTTCTTCCTGAAGTGTTATATGATATGAAACATAATACACGGGTAAAGACGTTTAAGAAAATATACAGTGTATTGGGAATATTATTTTGCGTTTTTTTGGTGGTGATGCTGCTGACAGCTGTATCCAATCTTCCTATTGTTGGGACGGAAGACAGACCTGTGAATAATGAGGTTTCAAGAAAATATATCGAGGATGGTCTTCAGGATACCGGATCTGTCAATATTGTGACGGGAATGATCCTGGATTACAGGGCCTTCGATACACTTGGAGAATCTCATGTGCTGTTTGTTGCAACGTGTACAGTTTTGATTTTGCTTCGCATTGATACGAAGGAGAAGAAAACCAGACTTGGACAGATTGCAGAAGAAGTGACGGATGACCGTGCAAGAGAGCCAAAGAATGACAGAATTTTACAGGCGGTAGCGAAGCTTCTTGTGCCACCGATCGTGATCTTCGGTATTTATGTTGTGTTGTTTGGTCATCTGGGACCTGGCGGTGGTTTCTCGGGCGGTGCGATCATTGGTGCAGGTCTGATCCTGTATCTGGAGGCATTCGGATTTGCAAAGACGGAGCGTTTCTTTAAAGAGTCTACCTATAAGAAAATGAGTGTGGGTGCACTCACCTGCTATTGTGTTGCGAAGAGTTATTCCTTTTATACAGGTGCTAACCATATTCATAGTGTGATTCCGCTCGGAACACCTGGGGCTATTTTGAGCAGTGGTCTGATCCTGATTTTAAATATATGTGTGGGAATCGTAGTAGCCGGCACGATGTATACCTTTTATGTTATGTTCAGAAAGGGAGGTTACTAAGATGAATCTTACGAATTTACTGCTCAATTATGGAGAGGCGGTTGCAATGATCCTCTTCGGGATTGGCTTTACCAATCTGTTGTTACAGAATAATCTGATCAAGAAGATCATTGGACTTAATATCATGGACACTGCGGTTTATCTGTTTCTGGCGGTCAAGGGTTATATCGCAGGAAGAAAAGCCCCGATCGTGGTGGATGGGATCCAAAGCATGGAAGCTTATGTAAATCCGATTCCAAGTGGTCTGGTGCTCACTGGTATTGTTGTATCGGTTTCGGTAACTGCTCTGATGCTTTCTTTGACGATCCGGCTTTACCACAGATATCATACGTTGAATTTTGACGAGATAACAACACTTATCAAAAAGGAGGAAAGCTAATGGCATTTGTACAGAATCTTCCTTTTATATCTATTATTTTATCCCTGTTTACGGGGCCATTGTCCTCTGTGCTGGGAGGGAAAAAGGCAAAATATCTAAATGCAGCCATGATTATCGTGGTGGGATTGATGTCTTTTGCAGTGCTCGGATATGTGATAGGAACGGGTGAGTCTTATACCTATATGATGGGACATTTTCCAGCACCGTGGGGAAATGAGATCCGTATCGGGGTGCTGGAAGCGCTGATGGCATCAGCATTTAGTGTTTTGATGCTTCTTTGTGTAGTTGGTGGTGTGAAAGAACGGGAAGCTGAACTGGAGGCATCTAAGCAGAATCTGTATTATATTATGGTAAATCTGTTATTTTGTTCCATTCTTGCCCTGATCTATACGAACGATATGTTTACTGCGTATGTATTTGTGGAGATTAACACGATATCGGCATGTGGTCTGATCATGATCAGACAGAACGGTCACACACTTGAAGCGGCTATGCGTTATATGATCATGAGTCTTCTTGGGTCAGGTCTTTTGCTTCTGGGCCTTTGTTTCCTGTATGATATGACAGGACATCTGCTGATGAGTAATATTCATGAGCAGGTACTGAGCATGGCGGCAACCGGTTCTTATCATCTGCCGCTTATGGTGGCGGTAACGATCATGACAGTCGGGCTTGCGATCAAGAGTGCGCTTTTTCCGTTTCATACGTGGCTTCCGGATGCCTATGGATATTCCACAATGTCATCGGCGGCTATTTTGTCATCCATGGTGTCCAAGAGTTATGTTTTCCTCCTGATCAAGATTTATTATCGTGTGATAGGGATAGAGGTCATTCGGGACAGCAGGATTATCCATGTGCTGTTTGTGTTTGGAATCATTGGAATGATCATGGGATCGATCGGAGCCATCCGGGAAAATAATATCCGGAGAATGATCGCGTATTCATCCGTTGCCCAGATCGGCTATATTTTTATGGGACTTGGGTTTGGAACCGAAATCGGAGTAGTGGCAAGTGTGTTCCATATTTTGTCACATGCAGTGTCAAAAGCGCTTCTCTTTGTGTCGGCATCGGGAATTACAAACGCGTCCGGTAAAAACAAGGATTTTGCAAGCCTTACCGGAGCTGGTTTCCGGAACCGCATTGCCGGAGTGGGATTCACTGTGGGTTCTTTGTCAATGGTAGGCTTCCCACTGTTTGCCGGATTTATTTCCAAGTTCTGGTTTGCCCAGGCCGCATTTGGACATGAGTACAAGATGCTTCCGGCCTTGCTTGCGCTGGTAATCAGTACGATTTTGAATGCAATTTATTTTATGAAAACGGTGATCCGGATTTACACACCGGCAAAACAGCTGGAAACGGAACGAAACTATGAGACGATATCCATTCGGCAGCAGGTGCCTAAAAGCTTTGCGATCATTGGCTTTATCCTGTTGAATTTCTTGCTTGGTATGTGTTCGGATACCTTCATCAAGCTGATACAAAATGGACTGGAAATGTTCGGATAAGGAGGGAGAGAAAATGAATATTTGGATAATTGTTCCAATATTATTGTCTGCATTAGTGGGGACGGTGTTATTACTCTCTTCTTTTGTGAAGCATGTGAAAAGTTCGGAAAATATGGTGGAAACCGCGGATAAAAATCTGAAGGCGGCAGTTCTGATAACGCTGGCACTTTCGGTGACAGCCGCACTTGTGGCAGCATGGTCAGGAGACAAAGAATGGATCTGTTTTTATCTGATGGAGAATGTTCCGATCTGTTTCCAGGTGGATGCGGTTGCCAAAATTTTTGTGACAGTCATCAGTATTGTGTGGATGCTGGTCGGAATTTACGCATTCCCATATATGAAGCATGAAGGAGAAGAAAAACGGTTTTTTGGATTTTATCTGATCGTGTATGCAGTACTTGTGGGACTTACATTTTCAGGAAATCTGGCCACATTTTACTTGTTTTATGAACTGATGACCGTGACTTCCATGCCGATGGTGCTTCACAGTGGAACAAAAGAATCGATCATGGCTGCTTTAAAATATCTCTTTTATTCCATGTGCGGGGCATATCTGGGGCTTTTCGGTATTTTTATTCTGTATAAATATTGCGATTCACTTGCATTTATTGAAGGCGGCAGTCTGAATATGGAACTTGTACAGGGAAATGAGACCATTGTTCTGATCGCAGTGATGGCGATGCTGATCGGATTTGGAGTGAAGGCGGGAATGCTTCCTTTGCATGCATGGCTTCCTGCGGCACATCCGGTGGCACCGGCACCGGCATCAGCGGTGTTGTCCAGTATTATCGTCAAGGCAGGAGTCCTTGCGATTCTGCGGATTGTCTACTACGTAGTGGGTGCTGATTTTATCAGAGGAACCTGGGTACAATATGCGTGGATCACACTGAGTCTGCTGACTGTGTTTATGGGGTCGATGCTTGCGTACAGGGAGCCCGTGTTTAAAAAAAGACTTGCATATTCGACCGTCAGTCAGGTCTCTTATATTTTGTTCGGTATGGCAGTGCTTACGCCGGTGGGGCTTACGGGAGCATTGCTGCATGTTGTGTATCATGCGTTTATTAAATGTACATTGTTCTTAGTGGCTGGTATTTTTATTTTCCAGTGTGGCAGATCACGTGTGGATGAACTGGAAGGAATAGGGAAATTCATGCCGAAAACGCTTTGGTGTTACACCTTAGCGGCACTTGCACTGATCGGGATTCCACCTGCAAGTGGATTTATCAGTAAATGGTATCTGGCTCAGGGAGCGCTGGAAAGTCCGATCGGAAATCTGGGCTGGACAGGAGTGGTGGTTCTGCTTGTCAGTGCACTTTTAACAGCAGGTTATCTGCTCCCGGTTACGATGAAAGGTTTCTTTACGGACAAGAAAGATGCGGAGCTGGTTTACATGAAAGGGGAACCACCTGCGGAGATGCTGGCCCCGCTTATCATACTTGCTTTTTTAACTATTATACTGGGTGTGATGCCGGATGCTTTAACAGCACTGGCGGCACAGATTTCAGCAGCAGTCATGTAGGAAGGGGGAAAACAAAATGAATGCGATCATCATGTTAGTTGTTGTACTCCTGCCGATAATGGCGGGGCTTCTGGTTCCGGTCCTTCCGTTTCAAAATCGTAAACAGATGATGTGGTATGTGGAGGGTGTGACGGTCATTACTTCTGTTCTGGTGCTGGTTATGCTGATGAACCGTCCGGAAAGCGCGCTGAATCTGTTCCGGTTTTCTGAGAATATGCTTTTGAAATTCCAACTGGACGGACTGGGAATGGTATTTGCCGGAATGGTAGCGTTCCTCTGGCCGCTTGCGATTTTGTATTCGTTCGAATATATGAAGCATGAGGGACATGAAAAATCATTCTTTATGTTTTATACGATTACATATGGAATCACACTGGGAGTGGCGTTGTCCGGAGATATTGTGACTATGTATGTATTCTTTGAAATGCTGAGTCTGGTTACTGTGCCGCTTGTGATGCATACCCTGACCAGAGAGGCGATTCATGCGAGCCGGACGTATTTCTTTTATATGATCGGTGGAGCGGCCTGTGCATTTATGGGAATGATATTTGTCTTAAATTATGGAAGCTCTTCCTTTGTCATGGGAGGCGGGCTGAATCTGGAGAAAATTGGATCAAAAGAAAATTTATTATTGCTTGGATATTTGATGTGTTTCTGTGGATTCGGTGTAAAGACCGCGATGTGGCCATGTTCAGGCTGGCTTCCGAAAGCCGGTGTGGCACCGACTCCGGTCACTGCACTTTTACACGCGGTAGCAGTGGTAAAGACAGGAGCGTTTGCTGCGATGCGCGTGACCTATTATAGTTTTGGAACAGAGTTTCTTAAGGGAACCTGGGCACAGTCCTTTTTGCTGGTGCTGATCATATTTACGATCGTCTATGGCTGTAGCCGAGGTGTGAAGGAAACGCATTTAAAGAGAAGACTTGCGTGGTCCACGGTAAGCAATCTGTCCTATATTTTATTCGGTGTTGCTCTCATGACTCCGCTTGGTCTTGTCGGTGCACTCAGTCATATGATCTTTCATGCAGCAATGAAGATATGTCTGTTCTTCTGTGCTGGAGCAGTCATTTACAAAACGGGCAAGAATCATGTGTATGAGCTGGACGGATTTGGACGGAAAATGCCGGTCGTATTTATCTGTTTTACTATATCGGGTCTGGCACTGATGGGGCTTCCGGGTTTGTGTGGATTTATCAGTAAATGGAACCTCGCAGCAGCTGCGGTGGAGAGCGGAACTGTACTTGCATATGTGGGTGTGGCTGCACTTCTGGTCTCTGCACTACTTACTGCACTTTATATCATGCCTGTTTCGGTGAGGGCATTTTTCCCGGGAAAAGATTTTGATTATCATACTATTACATGGGTAAAAGACCCAAACTGGATGATGACTGTTCCGTTGGTGATATTAGTGTTGCTCATTGGTTATTTTGGTGTACATCCGCAACCAGTTTTGGACGTATTTGCTGCTGTTGCAGCCGGAATGTAAGGAGGGATGAAAGTGAAGGATGGATTTCTGCTCGGAATATTAGTGTTTTATCCCTTTATAGGAGGACTTCTTGCATATCTGGCCGGAAGGAAAAATGAAAAATCCAGAAATGTGACAGCGTATGTGATCGCGTTATCAGAACTGGCGATCATGCTTTATCTTATGGCCGGTTATGGACCGTTTGCGGTCCGGACGGAATCTGGTCATGCATTTTTAGAATTTACGGTTCCGAGAATCTGTGGACTTGGTCTGCATTTTACCCTGGATGGATTCCGGGTAATCTATGGAACGATCGTCGCACTGATGTGGGCAGGGGCGACCCTGCTTTCCGGAGAGTATTTCAGGCATCACAAAAATACGAACCGGTTCTACCTGTTCCTGCTTTGGACGCTTGGAGCAACAATGGCGGTATTTTTGTCCGCAGATTTGTTTACCACTTTTATTTTCTTTGAGATCATGTCGTTTACCTCCTATACCTGGGTTGCACAGGAAGAAAATAAAGAGTCGTTAAATGCAGCTGCAACTTATCTTGCGGTGGCTGTGATCGGCGGACTTGTCATGCTGATGGGACTTATGATTCTGTATCATGAGCTGGGAACTGTGGCAATCGGGGAACTGTTAGAGGCGACAGAATTATATGAGGGGAATAGAATCTGGATTTATGCAGCGAGAGTATGTTTGTTCTTTGGTTTTGCAGCCAAAGCAGGAGCATTTCCGCTTCATATCTGGCTGCCGAAGGCCCACCCGGTGGCACCTGCACCGGCTTCGGCTCTGCTTTCCGGCATATTGACAAAAACAGGAATGTTTGGCATTCTTGTAGTAAGCTGTCATTTATTTTTATACGACATCACATGGAGTGCATTTGTGCTGGGAATCGGAGTGCTGACGATGTTTGGAGGTGCTTTGCTTGCAGTCTTCTCCGTGGATCTGAAGCGGACACTGGCATGTTCTTCGATGTCCCAGATAGGATTTATCCTTGTGGGAACAGCGATGATGGGACTGCTGGGAGAGCATGGACAACTGGCGGTATATGGTACATTTTTACATATGGTAAATCATTCCCTGATCAAACTGGTTCTGTTTCTGGCAGCAGGTGTGATCTACATGAATACACATGCGCTGAACTTAAATGAAATCCGAGGATTTGGAAGAAAGAAACCGATACTGAAGATGGTATTTTTAGTAGGCGCACTTGCAATCGGAGGTATTCCGGGATTTGGCGGATATATCAGTAAAACATTGATTCATGAAAGCATTGTGGAATACGGTGCGACAGAAATCATGAAGTTTGTAGAGTATGTATTTTTGTTCAGTGGTGGACTGACGGTTGCTTATATGACGAAGATCAGTAAAGCTGTATTTTTTGAGAAGAATACAGATCCGGAGGTACAGGAGAAATTTGACGCGAAGAAAGATTATATGAATCCGGTCAGTGCAGCGGCACTTACTGTCAGCGCAGGCATACTTCTGGTTTGGGGACTTTTTCCGCATCAGCTCATGGACCGTTTTGCCGAGACAGCACAGGGATTTATGAATTTTCATCCGCATGGCGAACCTCACATCGTAGCATATTTCAGTTTCGTAAATCTGAAGGGGGCATTGATTTCCATTGTGATCGGTGTGTTGGTATACCTGTTCTTTATCTGTAAGATTCTTGTGCGAAGACAGGAGGACACTACGATGTATGTGAATCTGTGGCCCAAGTGGCTGGATATGGAATATTTGATCTACCGACCGGTACTGCTGCAATTTTTGCCATTTGCAGGTGGGATTCTCTGCAGAGTTCTGGACAGTCTGGTGGATACGCTGGTAATCTGTCTGCGCAAGACTATCTATAAAGACAGTCTGGTCCCGAGGGAATACAAAGTGGGTGATGGATTTACGAGACTCATCGGAGGTATACTGGGATTGCATCAGAAACTGGCAAACCGTACCTGGAATCGAAAGAATCCAACCAGCAAAGATTATGTGGGCAGGGTGATCGTATGGGAAGAAGAAGTCCTTGCAAGTCAGAGAATCATCGAACGAAGTCTTTCATTTGGACTTCTGCTCTTCTGTGTGGGGCTTGGCTTGACTTTTATTTATATTATTTGGTGGTAGAAGAATATGACATTAGCTGAAATCAGAAAAGAAATAGACAGGATCGATCCGCAGATAAAAGCATTATTTCTTCAACGGATGGAGGCTGCGAAGCATGTGGCAGAGGTAAAGTATGCTGCTGGAGATGAGATTTATAAGGCAGACCGGGAGGCAGAAATTCTTGCGCGTCTGTCGGAAGATGTTGCGCCGGAACTGAAAATAGAGTATACTGCATTTGTGCGAAAAATGATGGAAGTGGCCAGAAAGTACGAGTATGGTCTGATTTATGACTGGAATCCGGAAGTGGTACAGCCAATTTTGGCAGAAGCAAAAGAGAGTGGCAGTGGATATGTGAAGATGGAGCTGGTAAGACCGAATCAATTAAATGGTTTGTCAGTAATTCTTACAATGATTGGGGATTATGGTTTTCACCTGAAGGATATCAAAGTGCTGGAGGAAGGTCAGAAAGAAGTTCGTTTCGGTCTTGTTATTCATGGCAAGCTTCAAGACGAAGCAATGAAAAAGTTGCTTTATCAACTATCGAAAGAATCTAAGGATTTTCATGTGTTGTAGTGGAAAGCGAGGAAGTACAAATGGCAGCAAAAAGTTTCATTTCAGAATTTAAGACATTTATCAGCAGGGGCAATGTGATGGATTTGGCAGTCGGTGTAATTATCGGTGGCGCATTTCAGACAATCGTATCTTCTCTGGTAAATGATATCGTTATGCCTATAATCAGCCTGATTACAGGAGGGATAGATTTCTCAGCGTGGAAGATTCGGCTTGGAACCGGTGAGAATGCAGCGTCGATTAATTATGGCAATTTTATCACGGCAGTGATTAATTTCCTGCTGATGGCTCTGGTTATTTTTTGCTTTATAAAACTGATGAACCGGCTGAATTCTGAATTTACGAAGAAGCAGGAGACAGAGCCGGAAGCTCCGACTACAAAAGTATGTCCGTTCTGCAAATCCGAAGTAAAAATTGATGCGACAAGATGTCCACACTGTACATCTGTATTACCAGCAGAAGTGGAAGAATAAAAAGTGATGCAAAAGACCCCGGAATGCTTTTGGGGTCTTTTGTACATACAAACATATGACAAGGTGAGTGTGATGAAAACAGAAGATTTATATAAAAAAATTGCACAGGAAATCATCATGAGTACGGGTGCATTTGAATGGGCGGAAAGAAAGGGAATGGAATTTCAGAAACTGATGACCTATTATCAATGCGCCATCATGGAAATAGAAACAAAGTTCCGTGTTCTGGATGAGGAGTTTTCTCTTCAGCATGACCGAAATCCCATTAACAGTATTAAAACTAGATTAAAGAAGATTCCAAGTATTAAAGAAAAGTTGGAGAGAAAGGGGATTCCTGTTTCTATTTCTGCTATCGAAGAAAATTTGAATGACGTGGCGGGGGTAAGAGTCATCTGTTCTTTCCCGGAAGATGTGTATAATCTAGCAGAGGCGCTTTTGAAACAGGATGATATTACGTTGATAGAAAAAAAGGATTATATTCAGAATCCAAAGGCTAACGGATACAGGAGTCTTCATCTGATTGTTGCGGTTCCTATTTTTCTTCACAGTGAGAAGCGAAGTATGAAAGTAGAAATCCAGCTTCGTACCATAGCAATGGATTGTTGGGCTAGTTTAGAACATCAATTACATTACAAAAAAACGAATGAGTTTACTCGGGGGATGGAAGAAGAATTGCGTGAATGCGCAAGACTGAGCACAGATTTAGATGCGCGAATGGACAGACTACGAAGAGAGGCTGGCATATAAGCAGGTAAGCTGTGCTTGACAAAGGCGATATGTATTTCTAAAATAGAATGAAGAGGATAGAAAGAGGTCGGAAAGCTGACCCATAAATAATAGAGAGGAACGGATAATGGAAAAAATTATTTTAACAGGTGATCGTCCGACAGGAAGACTTCATGTGGGACATTACGTTGGCTCATTAAAGAGAAGAGTCGAACTGCAGAATTCAGGAGAGTATGACCAGATATTCATTATGATTGCAGATGCACAGGCACTTACGGATAATGCTGATAATCCGGAGAAGGTAAGACAAAATATTATAGAAGTAGCACTGGACTATCTGTCATGTGGACTTGACCCAGAAAAATCAACGATTTTTATTCAGTCGCAGGTACCGGAGCTTACAGAATTGTCCTTTTATTATATGAATCTGGTGACGGTTTCGAGACTTCAGAGAAATCCAACGGTAAAATCTGAGATTCAGATGCGTAATTTTGAAGCGAGTATCCCAGTGGGATTCTTCACTTATCCAATTAGCCAGGCAGCAGATATTACTGCATTTAAGGCAACAACAGTGCCGGTTGGAGAAGATCAGTTGCCAATGATCGAGCAGTGCCGTGAAATCGTACACAAATTTAACAGTACCTATGATGAAGTGCTTGTAATGCCGAAGGCATTCACACCGGAGAATGAAAGTTGTTGCCGTCTTCCGGGTATTGACGGAAAAGCAAAGATGAGCAAGTCTCTTGGAAACTGCATCTATTTATCAGACACAGAAGAAGAAGTGCAGAAGAAGATTATGAGTATGTATACAGACCCAAATCATCTTAAGGTATCTGATCCGGGACAGGTAGAAGGAAACTGTGTATTTATTTATCTGGATGCGTTTTGTAAAGATGAACATTTTGCAAAATATCTTCCGGAGTATCAGAATTTGGATGAATTGAAAGACCACTACAGAAGGGGCGGACTTGGTGATGTGAAGGTGAAACGTTTCCTGAATGCAGTGATGCAGGAAGAACTTGCACCGATTCGCGCCAGAAGGAAAGAATTAGAAAAGAAAATCCCGGAAATTTATGAGATTCTTCGTAAGGGAAGTGAAAAGGCTGAAAAAGTTGCAGCACAGACCCTGAAAGAAGTCAAGGATGCAATGAAGATAAATTACTTTGATGATAATGATTTGATTGAAGAACAGGCAAAGCGTTTTCAAACAGAAAATTAAAGAAAAAGGAGTAAAACAATGGGAAAATATTTTGGAACAGATGGATTCCGAGGAGAAGCCAATGTAAAATTGACTGTAGAACATGCATTTAAAGTGGGTCGCTATCTTGGGTGGTATTACGGACAGGAGCATAAGGCAAGAATTGTAATCGGAAAAGATACAAGAAGAAGCAGCTACATGTTTGAATATGCGTTGGCAGCAGGGCTCACTGCATCAGGAGCAGATGCCTATCTTCTCCATGTGACTACAACACCAAGTGTTTCCTATGTTACAAGAACAGAGGATTTCGACTGTGGAATCATGATTTCAGCCAGCCATAATCCGTATTATGACAACGGAATCAAATTGATTAATGGAAAAGGACATAAAATCGAAGCTGAAGTTGAAGAAAAGATTGAAGCATATATTGATGGAGAAACAGGAGAAGTTCCACTTGCCCAGCGTGAAAATATAGGTCGTACAATTGACTATGCAGCAGGAAGAAACCGTTACATCGGACACTTGATTTCTCTGGCTACCCGTTCCTTTAAAGAAATGAGAATTGGTCTGGACTGTTCCAACGGAAGTGCATCTTCCATTGCAAAGAGTGTCTTTGATGCATTAGGAGCAAAAACATATGTGATTAATAATGTTCCAAATGGAACAAACATCAATACAGAATGTGGTTCTACTCATATTCATGTCCTTCAGGAATATGTGAGAGAAAATAAGCTGGACGTAGGTTTTGCCTATGATGGTGATGCAGACAGATGTATCGCTGTAGACGAAAATGGGAATGTAGTAGATGGGGATTTGATTCTCTATGTTTGTGGAAAATACTTAAAAGAACGCGGACAGTTAAATGGTGACACTATTGTAACTACGATTATGTCAAATCTTGGACTCTACAAAGCATGTGATAAGATTGGCATGAAATATGAGAAGACCAAAGTCGGAGACAAGTATGTATACGAAAATATGGTTCAGAATAACTATATGTTAGGTGGCGAACAGTCTGGTCATATTATTTTTGCAAAACATGCTACTACAGGGGATGGTATTTTAACCTCTCTCATGATTATGGAAGTTATTATGGAGACAAAACAGACACTGGGAAAACTTGCAGAGGAAGTTACCATTTACCCACAGCTTCTGAAAAATGTACGTGTGGCGGATAAAAAGACAGCAAGAGAAAATCCGGAAGTAGTAAAAGCTGTTGAAGCAGTTGCCGAAGCTTTGGGCGAAAATGGAAGAATCTTAGTTCGTGAAAGTGGAACAGAACCGGTTATTCGTGTTATGGTAGAAGCAGAATCACAGGAAATCTGTGAGAAATATGTAGATGACGTGATTAATGTGATGAAGGAACAAAATTTAGTCATAAGCTAAATTAAGTACAATAAAATTGAAAAAGGGAAAGAGGTTGTTGTCGAAAAGCATCAATCTCTTTTTTTATATTTTTCCTTGTTTGTGGAATACTATCATAGAATAAAATATTTCATATGGACTGCAAAGGAGGAAAGTTATGTCTTATACACATACAGAACACACAGTCGCGGTTCCACTCCCGCAGGGAAAGAAAAATGCAGTGCAGGCAGGATGCATTTGTGTCATGCTTTCAGTTGCTATGTCGGGACTGGCGCTTTCTACACTTGGCGCATCCATTCTGGAGTCGGTTGGAGCACTGAAATATGTGTCACTTTTTTCAATCTTAGGAGCTCTTGGAGTGACTATTATGACGCCTATAGGTGGCAAGCTGGGGGATTTGATAGGACGGAGAAACATCGTTATTGTATCTGGAATTATCTGTGCTCTGGCCGGAACTGGAATTGCCTTTGTGCATTCGGTTCTCCTGCTTATGGTTTTAAGAATGATTGTTGGTCTTGCACAGGGGGCATTTACTGCAGCACCTTATATTATTGTAGGTCTTATTAATGAAAAGAAAGATGTTCCAAAGGTTATGGGATATCTGGCAGCGGCTATTGCTGTTGGAGGTTTTGGCGGTAGTATTATTGCGGGTATTCTTACCGATTTGGGATATTTGAAACTGGCAATTGTAGTACCTGTTATTCCATTGCTGATTGGTGTGGTATTGATTGGAATGAATCTGCCAAATAAGAAAAGGGAGGAGAAAGTTTCGATTGATATTGGTGGAATCCTTGCTTTAGTGATTGCGCTTGTCAGCATTTTACTCACTTTATATTATGCCCCCACTTATGGATGGACAAAGCCGGTTATATTGGTAGGATTTGGGGTAGGAATTCTTGCGTTCGTCTTTTTGATAAAAGCAGAGAAGAAGGCACAGGAACCGGTTATTCCGCTTAGGCTGTTTAAAAATAAAGAATATACCACTTTGCTTATTATCGGCTTTCTGGCGTATTTTTATCTTGCGGCCATGAATACCTATATCCCGATTGTGTCAACCAGAGTTCTTGGTACTTCGACTGGACTTGCGGGATCACTTCAGATGCCAAGAACCATTATATGCATGCTTCTTCCGGCGGCTGCTGGAGCTTGGGTCGGAAAGAAAAGGGAAAATGACTGGAAAGCAATGGCAATTGCTGCCCTTTTTGCTGCTGTTCCGATGACAGTACTTGGATTTACGACAGAAACAACTTCTGTTTTCCTGATTTATGTTCTTCTTGCTTTGACCGGAATTTCCGAGGGCTTTCGTGCAGTATCCATTACACCGGCTGTACAGAGGACGCTTCCTACGGAAGAAATTGGAATTGGTACAGCCTTGGTTACGTTTATGACTTCTCTTTCGGGAAGTATCAGTTCTTCTATTTATGGACTGGCATATGAAATCAATACAGTCAGTGATGCTGCTAATGTAAATAATATTAGAAACGGATGCAATGCGGTATTTCTGGTGGCGGCAGCAGCCTCTTTTCTGAGCTTTCTGATCGTATTTTGGGGATTCCGTCCACAGATACTTCGAAAAACAGAACAGGAATAATTTTATTTGAAACCATCCGTGGGAATTGATTGACCCGGATGGTTTTTTGTGCTACCATACATATAACAATCTTGCAAAAGAGAAAGAAGGTACAGTATGCTGATTGAAATTGATTTTGAAAGTGATGAAGCTATATATGTTCAGCTTCGGAACCAAATCGTTCTTGGAATCGCAACCTCTACTATACATGAGGGTGACACCCTTCCGTCCGTACGCCAGATGGCAGACCATATTGGAATCAATATGCATACGGTAAATAAGGCATATAATGTGCTGAGAAGGGAAGGCTTTTTGCAGTTGGACAAGAGAAGGGGAGCAGTTATCAGCATTGATGTAAATAAGCTGCAGGCTCTGGAAGAATTGCAGGAGAAGATGCGTATTCTTCTTGCCCACGGAAGCTGTAAGAAGATTACAAGGGAAGAAGTACATCAGATTGTTGATTTAATCTATGATGAGTATGAATTCGAAGAAGAATAGGATTGGAGAATGTTGTAGTTTATGGTGGAAAGTCAATATACAAAGCAGGCCTGGGAAGCATTTCAGATTGCGAAGAAGGCTGCGGCACAATTTAAGCATCCTTATGTGGGAACCGAACATCTCCTTTGGGGATTAAAGAAGGTTTATGCGGGAGTAGCAGGACAGGTGCTTGCACAGAATCAATTGGACGAAGAGCAGATGAAGAAGGCTATGGATATGCTTGTTTCTACCCCGGAACAGGGAATGTCTGTCCGGAAATCTGTAGAATTAAGTCCAAGACTGGAGTACATTTTAGAAGAAAGCAGGAATGAGGCTGCAAATTTTCATTCAGAAAAAGTTGGAACAGAGCATATGCTCATTGCGATGCTTAAGGATGGAGACTGCATTGCGGCAAAGATGTTGTCTACCTTAAATATCAATGTGAATAAGGTGTTTCAGGATTTACTGATTGCCATGGGTGTTGATCCAAGGGAATATGCAGAAAGCCAGAAGGATGGCGAGGGTCAGGGAGGTATTGTGGAACAATACGGCACAGACCTGACATTGGAAGCAAAGGAAGGAAGAGTGGACCCGGTAATTGGGCGAAAAGAGGAAATTGGGCGTATGATGCAGATACTCAGCAGACGTACGAAGAATAATCCTTGTCTGGTTGGAGAACCTGGTGTGGGAAAAACCGCCATAGTAGAAGGACTTGCCATTCAGATAGCAGAAGGCATGGTGCCGGAAGAAATGAAGGAGAAGCGCATTTTGGTGCTGGATTTACCCGCAATGATTGCCGGTTCGAAGTATCGTGGAGAATTCGAAGAACGCATGAAGCGTATGATACGGGAAGTAAGAAGTGCCGGAAATATTATTTTATTTTTAGATGAATTACATACGATGATTGGTGCCGGTGGTGCAGAAGGTGCAATTGATGCGGCAAATATTTTAAAACCAGCTCTTGCCCGTGGAGAGCTCCAGCTTATTGGTGCAACCACGCTTACAGAATATCGGAAATACATTGAGAAAGATGCAGCGCTTGAACGAAGATTTCAACCGGTAACTGTGGAAGAACCCAGCGAAGAAGAGTGTATCACGATTTTAAAAGGCCTTCAGAAAAAATATGAAGTGCATCATAAAGTGCGGATTACAGATGCAGCCATGGAAGCTGCTGTGCATTTATCATGCCGATATATCAATGACAGATTTCTTCCGGATAAGGCACTTGATGTATTGGATGAAAGTTGTTCCAGAGTTAAGCTTCGCGGATTTAAAGTGCCAGAGAATATCCGGAAAATGGAGGCAGAGTGCAAGGCACTGGGCATTGAAAAGGAAGAAGGCCTGAAAGCAGGAAATATTGAAGAAGCTTCTTTCCTACACAATCAGCAGAAAGATGTACAGAAAAAGCTGGAGCAGGCAAAGGCACGATTTGACAAGAAAAATACAGGTAAAGTAGCAGATGTGACTGAGGAGGATGTAATGGATGTCATATCTGCGTGGACAAAAATTCCGCTTCAAAGACTAAGCGAGAGTGAAAGTTCCCGTTTACAGAAACTGGAAAAGACCTTGGAAAAACGTGTTATCGGACAGCACGATGCGGTGGTTGCACTTTCCAAAGCGGTGAAACGGGGCAGAGTGGGATTAAAGGATCCTAAAAGACCCATTGGTTCTTTCCTTTTCCTTGGACCGACAGGGGTTGGAAAGACGGAACTTTCCAAGGCACTTGCAGAGGCTCTGTTTGGAAACGAAGAAGATATGATTCGGGTAGATATGTCCGAATATATGGAAAAACACAGTGTTTCTAAAATGATTGGTTCGCCTCCGGGATATGTGGGGCATGAAGATGGTGGTCAGCTCAGTGAAAAAGTGAGACGCAATCCGTATTCAGTTATTTTGTTTGATGAGATTGAAAAAGCACATCCGGATGTGTTTAATATTTTACTTCAGGTTCTGGATGATGGGCATATCACAGATTCCCATGGAAGAAAAGTAGACTTCCGAAATACAGTAATTATTATGACTTCCAATGCAGGTGCAAAATCTATTGTAGAGCCGAAAAAGCTTGGTTTTGTTCAGAAGGAAGATGCGGCACAGGATTATAAGCGGATGAAGACAAATGTTATGGAAGAGGTAAAGCAGATTTTCCGACCGGAATTTCTGAATCGTATTGATGAAATCATTGTATTCCATACATTAGGCACAGAAGAAATGCAGAAAATAGTAAGTCTGATGTGTAAGGAAGTTGTAACCCGTGCCAAGGAACAGCTTGATTTGACGATCCATATCACAGGTGCGGTGAAGAAACACATTGCAGAAGTTGGAATGGATAAAAAATATGGGGCAAGACCAATGCGCCGTGCTGTGCAGAGCCAACTGGAGGATAAACTGGCAGAAGCGATTCTGAATGGAGAAATTCATCGTGGAGATTATGTAGATGTCAGTCTCTCGAAAAATGAGATAAAATTTGTTCCAAAGGAAATAAACGGCTAGAAAAAAAACGGGAGTTATTATATAATGATACCACGATACACGAATATCGAATAGGATTGCGGAGTACACAGTACAGAGCAATCTACGGGTGCCAGAACGGGGGCTTATGCCCTCGATATCAATGGCATTACGCAAAAGAAAAACCCTTAGGAGGACTTAAGAAATGGCAGCAGTCAAAGAGCTTATCAGAAATGAGGCAGATGGAACACTTAGCTTCGGAGATTACACACTGAGTGAAAAAACAAAAAAAGACGGATATGAATTCGAGGGAGATTTATATAAAGTAAAGACATTTAAAGAAATTACCAAGCTTGAGAAGAATGAAATGTTTGTTTATGAATCCGTACCGGGTACGGTTGCAGAGCATTTTAAAAAATCTGAAGAATTGACATCGTTTACAGTGTCTGGCGAAGCAACAGCTCAGATTACATTGGAATTAGAACCTGAAACAGAGTATGTGGTATACATGAATGAAATCAATGTAGGTGATATGACAACTAATCTTGGTGGAAAGCTCAGCATTAGCGCAGAACTTGCAAAAGAGAGTGTAGAGGTTAAGATAGTAAAGAAATAGAAGATACTTGGGAATAACAGACGAATCCAAGTTGTATATTAGTAAAGAAAAGAGCTGCGTTTGTCAGCTCTTTTCAGTTATATGAAGTGATTATGTCATGCGATATGTGATTTTACTGATTTAATTTGAGCTATAACAAGATAAATGAGAAGGAGTTTGAGAATGGCAAAAGGAAAAAAGACCGTATATTTCTGTCAAAATTGTGGATACGAGGCTGGAAAATGGCTTGGACAGTGTCCTGCATGCAAGGAATGGAATACATTTGTAGAAGAAAAGGTAACGGTTTCCAAATCAGCAGGAGTACGGGAGTACCGGGAACGAAGTGTGGTTCCGTTATCGCAGGTCAAAATAGAAGCGGAAGAACGTATCTGTACACAGATGGAAGAATTGGATCGTGTTCTTGGTGGTGGGATTGTTCCTGGGTCCTTGATATTGGTTGGCGGTGACCCAGGAATTGGAAAGTCTACACTTCTCTTACAAGTCTGCCAGAATCTGACTCGCGAAAAGAGACAGGTTCTCTATATATCAGGTGAGGAATCCCTCAGGCAAATTAAATTACGTGCACAGAGAATGGGAGAATTCACAGATAATCTGCTTCTCTTGTGTGAAACGAATCTGGAACTGATTAAAGGTGTTATTGAACGGGAAAAGCCGGAAGTTGTGGTTATAGATTCCATACAGACAATGTATAGTGAAGAAGTGGGCTCTGCGCCCGGAAGCGTATCGCAGGTTCGTGAGGCGACGAATATGTTGATGCAACTAGCCAAAGGACTAAATATTACAATTTTTATTGTGGGTCATGTAACAAAAGAAGGTACAGTGGCCGGTCCTCGAGTGCTGGAACACATGGTGGATACGGTCTTGTATTTTGAAGGAGACAGGCATGCATCTTATCGAATTTTACGGGGAGTAAAAAACAGATTTGGTTCAACAAATGAAATCGGTGTGTTTGAAATGCGCCAAAATGGGCTGACAGAAGTAAAAAATCCTTCGGAATTCATGCTAAATGGCAGATTGGAAGATTCTTCCGGTTCTGTAGTGGCGTGCTCTATGGAAGGCACGCGCCCAATATTACTGGAAATACAGGCACTCGTCTGCGAAAGCAACTTTGGAATGCCGAGAAGGACGGCAGCAGGGACTGATTATAACAGGGTCAATCTGTTGATGGCTGTTTTGGAAAAACGAATAGGTTACAGACTGTCGAATTACGATGCCTATGTGAATATTGCAGGGGGAATTAAAATAAATGAACCTGCACTTGATTTAGGAATTGTGATGGCAATTGTATCAAGTTATAAAAATCGTCCAGTCGAAGAAGGGACGATTATCTTTGGGGAAGTTGGACTAAATGGCGAAGTGCGTGCAGTGAGTATGCCAGAACAACGGGTGTCTGAAGCAAAAAAACTGGGATTTGCCAAATGCATTATGCCGGCAGTTTCGGTAGAAAGCGTTAAGAATGTACAGGGAATCCAAATAGTGGGTGTGAAAAACTTAAACGAGGCAATCCAGCTTTTCTGATGGAGCGAAGACGTTTAGACGGTGTTTTTTTATGTCCTGAAGCAGATGGATTTTCATATAGGCATGAAATCCGTCCGTATCAGGAGATAATGGAATATTGTCAGAATATTCTGAATTGAAGAAATAATAAAAACAGCATTGACAATTCTGGAA
>CAJMSZ010000024.1 GCA_905216215.1 uncultured bacterium
GGCGACTGCCGCGATAACTTGAGAAACTCGCGAAGCGTGTTTCTCATAGTTTTCCAGACATATAGCACAAAATGTATGTAAGGCATCCTTTTTATGCCGTCTGTCCCTTAACACATTTCGCACATCATGCTCTAATTAGTACATCATATTCTGAATTGCTTCCTCATTCATATTTTTCTCAGTTACCCAGGTAAACCCGGCGTCCACTACTGCCTCGTTTCCTTCCCCCATAACAGCACGAACACACGCAACAACCGTTGCATATCCGATTCCATATGGATTTTGAACAATTAGTCCGGAAATCTTACCCGAGGTAAGACGTTCAAGCTGTGTCTTTCCACCATCAAAACTAATCAGCTTATATTCATCCGCATGTCCCATTCCATCCATTCCTTCTATGACTGCCTCTGCAACGGACTCTGAGGTTGTATAAATTCCTCTGACATTCGCATGTTTTTCTAACAAATATGTAATAACATCTTTATCTGTAAGTGCTTCCGCCATGGTGGTTATCTCTTCGGATTCTGCATCAGAATTCGAACGTTCTGCAGCAATCTGTCTTTTGATTGATTCTAAATCATCCATATGATACACATTAGCCACAGATACATTACTATGTCCTGATTCTATTGCTTCAGTGAAACCTTTCTCGCGTTCTGCTGCCGATGTAGAAGTGGAATCCTGGACAAAAGCCAACACTTCTCCTTCATCATTAATCATATCGCAAAGCTTATCTGCTGCCGTTTTACCTGCTTCCTCATTATCTGTATCTACTGTACACACAACATCCTTATAATCCGTTCCGGAATCAAATGTCACAATCGGTACTCCATTCTCTGCTGCGAGGTCAAACTGTACTGCACTGGATGTAGCATCTATCAGAGCAATTCCAACTGCAACCGGATATCGGTCTAACTCTTCATCTAAAATATTTACCTGTTCATCTACATTCGTCTCTGATGCCGGTGCAGAATAGCTAAGAACAATCTTGTCGCTTCCTTTATATCCAAGTTCCTCATTCAACTCATCTACTGCCTTCTGTGCACCTTCCTTCACCGCACTCCAATATGCCGATTTCTTTCCTCTTCCTATAAGAGAAATCGTACTGCCAGGTTCTAACGTAAGTCCCTGTATATTTCCATAAGCCCGTGGCTGCAGTACATCAAGCCTGCTATCTCCCTGGTTTTCTTTCGTTGCATTATTTTCGCTATTTGCATTATCCTTCTTTGTTGTATTCTTTCCTGACGATGTACCCTGGCAGCCTGTAACAGCCATCATCATACAAAGAATGCCGACTAATATTCTTTTCATTCTCTTCATATAACCCTACTTCCTTTCGTCTTCGGTTTACACACTACCCACTATACACCAAATCTTCCAAAAAAGGAAAAATAATTTCTTAAGTTTTCTTAAATTTTATCAAATGTATTTATAATTAAGATTTTTACTCTAGTTTCCACTTGTATCTTTGAAATATATGTATTAAAATAAGCTTGTTGCAAACAACAACTCAGAATTCTGTATTTAAAGGAGGGTGTGTTATGACAAGTCTGCGTGTTATTTCGGATGACTGTGTATCTTGCGGAGCTTGTGAATCAGAGTGTCCGGTAAGCGCAATTGCCATGGGCGATGCACATATGGAGATTGATTCAGACAAGTGTGCAGGTTGTGGCATCTGCCAGACAGTCTGTCCGGTTGGTGCGATTACCGAAGAGTAATTCCTCACTTTATTTGCTGATTCTACGAATAATTAATTTGACCAAGGAGGGTTCTATTATGGCACGTACTATTTCAAATG
This sequence comes from uncultured bacterium, assembly GCA_905216215.1. GTDB lineage: Bacteria > Bacillota > Clostridia > Lachnospirales > Lachnospiraceae > Allocoprococcus. Next base: position 1,799 of record CAJMSZ010000024.1, read on the forward strand.
ATTGTGTATCTTGCGGAGCTTGCGAATCAGAATGTCCAGTTGGCGCAATCGCTATGGGCAGCGATCATATGGAAATCAATGCAGATGCATGCATCGACTGCGGAGCTTGTGAAAATGCATGTCCAATGAGCGCTATCAGCGAAGCATAATTTGTACATCATATGTACATATAAGTTACCAGCTTTTGTTCTATACAGAAGCTGGTCTTTTTTTGCGCTATTTGTCGAACGATTCTCGTCCCGTTTTCTGATTCTTATGTTAAAATATATTTGATGATTAATTATCTCAGAACTACTTTTTGGGATATGAATAAGGAGGTTAGTCGTATGGGTGAGGTTCACTATCCAATTTCAGAAACCGCCAAACGAGTAGGGGTAGAATCTCATGCACTTCGCCACTGGGAGGAAGAGCTTTCCCTTCCAATTGGGCGCACGGAAATGGGACATCGTTACTATACAGAAGAAGATATCCAGCTTTTCAGTTGTATCAAAGAACTCAAAGAACAAGGCATTCTATTAAAAGAAATCAAAGAACTACTCCCTGATATTTTACATACCAAAGCACTTCTTAAAGCAAAAAAAGAAATTCCTGTAACTACAAATACAGTTCCTGCCACAACAGCAGATTCCTCTGTATCTATAACCTCTTCTGCGGTCTTTCCTTCGCAGCCCGGGCTGGAAGAATTTCAGGAATTCTTAGGAACTACTCTTCAAAATGTAATTACCGAAAACAATAAAATACTGGAAGAAAATATTTCCCGCAATGTTTCTGAACAGATTGCAAAGGAAATGGATTTAATGTTAAGCGCAAAAGAACGTCTGGAAGAAGACCGTTTTCGCAAACTCGATCATTTAATCCGTCAACAGCAAACCATCCGAAAAGAAACCTCCCGTTCAACCGTCTCTCGCTATCTGCGCCGGTTTCTCGGAGAATCTTAAAGGCATAAAAAATCTCACAAGTATTTTCCTTTCCACGAAAAAATACTTGTGAGATTTTACTGTTTATTTTATTCTTGCGGCTGTCTTTGCGAATTCGCAAACTTGGTGTACTGAGGCAGCCATGTAAGAGTGACGGTACCGATTGGACCGTTTCTCTGTTTTGCAATGATAATTTCTGCTTCATTGACGTGTTCTGTATCTTTATGATAATAATCATCTCGATAAATAAACATAACCACATCCGCATCCTGCTCGATTGCTCCGGATTCACGCAAATCCGATAACATTGGTCTGTGGTCTGGTCTCTGTTCTACTGCACGGCTCAACTGTGACAGTGAAATCACCGGCACATTCAGCTCCCTGGCAACAGCCTTCAAAGATCTGGAAATATCTGAGATTTCCTGCTGACGGGAATCACTTCGCTTTCCTACACTTCCACTCATCAACTGCAGATAATCGATGATAATCATATCAAGTCCATGCTCTAACTTATACTTCCGGCACTTAGAGCGAAGTTCTGAAATAGAAATACCAGGTGTATCATCAATGATTAAATTCGATTTTCCAATTGTACCTGCACCTTCAATCAGTTTCTCCCAGTCGGAATCTTTCAGATTACCGGTTCTGAGAAGCTGTGCATCTACATAGGACTCCAAAGAGAACAGACGGTTCACCAACTGCTCCTTTGACATTTCCAAGCTGAAAATGGCCACGGTCTTATTCTGACGGAAAGCCACATGCTGCGCAATGTTAAGAACAAATGCTGTCTTTCCCATTGATGGACGGGCCGCTACCAGAATAAAGTCTGACGGCTGAAAACCAGATGTCTTATAATCCAAATCAATGAATCCCGTAGGAATTCCTGTTACTGTTCCCTTACTCTTGGAAGCCTTTTCAATCTTCTCCAAAGCATTCAGTACCACCTGCCTAATCGGTACATAATCACTTGCTCCTCGATTCTGCACCAGTTCAAACACCTGTTTTTCTGTACGCTCCATAATTGCCTCAACCGGTTCTTTTGCAAGATAGCAGGCATTGGTAATTTCATCATTCATTTTAATCATTTTGCGGAGAAGAGACTTCTCCGCAACAATTTCAGCATAATATTTAATATTTGCCGATGTAGGAACTGCTGCAACCAAATCACGCACAAACTCCAGGCTGCTGATTTCCTCCGGCACATCCTTTTCCTTCAATCGATTCTGAAGTGTGATTAAATCTACCGGTTTCCCCTCATTAAACAATTCCACCACGGAATCAAATACAACACCATAGGCAGTTTGATAAAAATCTTCCCCACTGATAATCTCAGAAGCTGTAGTGATGGCGTCCTTGTCCATCAGCATTGCCCCCACCACAGACTGCTCTGCTTCTATACTGTGCGGCGGCACCCGCTTAATGAGCGCTTCATCCATCTTGTTTCCTCCTAAGCTTCACCTACATGAACTTTCAGTTCTGCTGTTACTTTTGCATGCAATTTCACTGGAACAATATAAGTTCCAAGTCCCTTGATTGCATCTTTCATCTGAATTTTCTTTTTGTCAATATCATACCCCATCTGCTCTTTTACAGCTATGGCAATTTCCTTTGAAGACACAGAACCGAACGTTCTTCCACCTTCTCCGGTCTTAATGGTAACTTCTACTTTACCTGCTTCAATTTTCTTTGCAAGCTCTTTCGCTGCATCCAGAACTTCCTGAGCTACTTTTTCTTCATTCTGCTTATGAAGCTTCAAATCATTTAGGTTCTTTCCTGTTGCCTCAAGACCTAATTTCTTCGGAAGAATAAAGTTTCTCGCATAGCCATCATTGACATTTACGATTTCTCCCTTTTTACCAAGTGTTTTTACATCCTCTAATAATATAACTTTCATTGTCTACACTTCTCCTTTTTCTAACAATGTATCAATAACATTTTTAACAGAAGCAACTGCTTCATCCATATCCGTATGGTCAAACTGGACACCTGCCGCTGTAATATGTCCACCTCCGCCAAGAGCCTCCATAATTCTCTGCACATTCACTTCATCAATAGAGCGTGCACTTACAAAAATCTTTTCATTATAAGTTGTGAGTACAAAAGACGCTTTAATTTCATCAATGTTAAGCAACTCATTAGCTGCCTGTGCCCCTACAATAGTCGGACTCTCAATATCCAGATTCTCTGCTCTTGCAATGGCAAATACATTCCGATAAACCTCTGCCTGTGTAATCACTGCTGCCTTGGCCCTGTAAGAAGCTATGTCGTCACGAAGCAGCTTCCGCACATGCGTAATATCTGCTCCACATCTTCTTAAATAGGCTGCCGCTTCAAAAGTACGCACACCGGCTCTTGTCATAAAGTTATTCGTATCAATCATGATACCCGCATACATACTGTTTGCCTCAATAGGCTTCAGTTTCAAATCATCATTGATATATTGCAGTACCTCTGCAACCATTTCACATGCTGAAGACGCATACGGCTCAATATAAGAGAGCACCGCATTCTCAATCACTTCATCACTCTGTCTGTGATGATCAAGCACAGCAATTGTCTTGCTCATCTTCAACAGACGTTCACATTCTGTCATCTTTGGTTTATTGGTATCCACTACAATTACCATTGTATTATCATCTGCAAGCGCTTCCGCTTCATGGGAATTGATAAATAACTGCTCCGGATAAGCTGGATTGTTCTTAAATTCCTCATAAAAAGGACGCACTGTACTTGACACATCATTAATAACAATATTGACCTTCTTCTCCATAGAATCTGCAGCCTTATAAATACCAATGGCTGCCCCGAAAGAATCTGCGTCCGTCATCTTGTGCCCCATAACCATGACTCGTTCCTTGGTCATCATAAACTCACGCAAAGCTTCTGCTTTGACTCTAGCCTTTACTCTGGTATTCTTGGAGGTCTGCTCGCGCTTACCACCGTGATAAGAGATTCCCTTGGATGTCTTCACAACAGCCTGATCACCGCCTCTTGCCAAAGCAAGATCAATGGCCACACGGGCATAGTTGTAACCGGTTGCGTAGGAATCCGAACCGATTCCCAGACCAATACTAAGCGTAACCGGTACTTCATTACCAATATTAACATTTTTCACTTCTTCTAATAGTGAAAACTTATCTTCCACCATCTTATGATAGCTGCTTTTCTTAATTACGATGAAATATTTATCCTTCTCCAGCTTCTTGACAATGCCACTGAGCCCGGATACATACTGATTAATCTTACGGTCAATGAGCGCAACCAGCAGGGATTGTCTGACCTCTTCCACGCTCTCCATGACCTCATCATAGTTGTCAATATAAATCAGACCGGCTACCATACGCTGTCTTTCATTTTCCGTTATATAATGATTCAGTTCTGTCACATCCTGAAAATGTACTGCGATAAAGTCCTCTTTTCCACTTGGAAGCTGAACCAACTGTTCTGTCTCATTAAATCCACTTGCAGAAACATAACGAACTTCCACCTGATAATCCCTGTCTTCATATTCCAGTTCTAACGAAATCACTTCATCTGTATTCTTCGGGAATACACCATTATGAAGCTCTGGAATGTACTTACTTATATATGCATCTCTACGTACTTCTTCGCCCATAACATGATAGAACTCTTCATTTGCCCACAGAATCCTGCCATCATCCAGCAAAAGCACGTACGGTGTCGGCAACTCACACAAAAGGGTATTCTGCATACTGCCATATCGCGATGCAAACTCCACCATATCTGACAAGAGGGTATTCCTTCCATAAAAATATATGAACACCGCTCCTGCAAAATAAAAAGTAACAAAAAGCAACATCACCGCCCCAGCTTTTTTATCCTGCCGAAATATCCACACATTAACCGCTGCGAGTACCACGGTCATGATGATTGGCCACTGCATATATAATCTTAATTGTCCCTTTAATTTTATATCCTGCTCCATATGCCTATCCTCTTTTATCCATCATTGTCCTATCATTATAGCACTGTTTCTCTATTTTGGAAATGAAAAAAACTCATCGGAGCATATTTTCCGACAAGTCTTTTTTATTTTTTATTTTGTCTGATAACCATTAGGATTCTGGCTCTGCCATCTCCATGCATCTTCGCACATTTCTTTTAAACCTCTTTCAGCTGTCCAGCCAAGTTCTTTTCTGGCTTTTGTAGCATCTGAATAGCAGGATGCAATATCTCCGGCTCTTCTTTCCTTAATCTGGTATGGAACTTTCTTTCCAGAAGCTTCCTCAAATGCGTGTACCATATCTAATACAGAATATCCCACTCCGGTTCCCAGATTATAAATGCAGACTCCGGCTTTTTCCTGAATTTTCTTCAAAGCCTTCACATGTCCGACTGCCAAGTCCACTACATGAATATAATCACGCACTCCCGTGCCATCCGGGGTATCGTAGTCATTGCCAAATACACCAAGACACTCAAGCTTTCCAATGGCAACCTGTGCCACGTATGGCATCAGATTGTTCGGAATTCCCTTCGGGTCTTCTCCAATCAAACCACTCTTATGTGCTCCGATTGGATTGAAGTAGCGTAGCAATACTACATTCCATTCCGGATCAGCAGTGTGTAAATCGGTCAGAATCTGCTCTAACATCCATTTTGTCCAGCCATAAGGGTTGGTGCACATCCCTTTCGGACATTCCTCTGTAATCGGAATAAAAGCCGGTTCTCCGTAAATCGTTGCAGAAGAACTGAAAATAATATTCTTTACGCCATGATTACGCATGACATCACAAAGACGAAGGGTACCAGAAATATTATTATCATAGTACTCCAAAGGTTTCACTACAGACTCTCCCACTGCCTTCAATCCCGCAAAATGAATGACACATTCCACAGACTCTTTATCAAAAATCTGATTCAGCGCATCTGTGTCTCGAATATCTGCCTCATAAAATTTTACATTTTTCCCAGTAATCTTCTCCACCCTTCTCAAAGATTCCTGAGAAGAATTACACAAGTTGTCAACAACAATCACCTCATATCCTGCATCCAGAAGTTCTACGCAGGTATGACTGCCGATAAATCCGGCTCCTCCGGTTACTAATATAGCCATGATTCACTCCTCCTTAGCCAATGCTATTCTTACTTATACTTCTGTATAATCTCACACATGGTATCCCATTTGTTTTCCATATCCTGAACCAGCTTGAACTGTGTTCTACAACGATCCAGATTCTGCCCCTCACGATGTGTCTTGAAATACACATCTCCCTGAAGATAATCAGTCAGGAAACGCATGCCACACTCGTAGGTCATCACCTGTGCGCCTCTTGGCATTAAATCAATCTCTATATCCGTAAGTCTTCCTCCACAGCCTTCGATGAAGCCTTTCGCAAAAGCCTCATATAATTCCATACTGCATGACACCTTACTTAAATCCCGTTCGTCCTCTGCGGCTGTACTTGCCCCAAATCGAATGGAATCACCAAAATCATTCATAGCAAGACCCGGCATAACCGTATCCAAATCGATTACGCAAAGTCCCCTTCCGGTTTGGGCATCCATCATAATGTTATTGAGCTTTGTATCATTATGCGTTACACGAACAGGAAGTTCTCCTTTATCCATCAGCTCACCAAATACATTGGCCAGGTGTTCATGCTCCATCACGAACGCAATCTCATCCTGTACTTCTGCTGCCCTGCCACAGATATCCTCCGCAACCGCCTGCTTAAACACCTGAAATCTAGCTCTTGTATCATGAAATCCTACAATCGTCTCATGCAAAGTCTCCGCTGGAAATTCTGCCAGAAGTCTCTGGAAATTTCCAAACGCCAGTCCGCTTTGATAGAAATCTTCCGCATGTTCCACCTGTTCATAACAGATTGCGCCTTCAATGAACCGGTATGCTCTCCAATACTCCCCATTCGAATCGCAATAGCAAGGTTCTCCGCTTTTTGTCAAAATAACATTCAGAGTTTCCCGCTTTGGGTCTCCCCCATTTTTTTCAATGATATTCTGTAAATAGGAAGTAACATTTACAATGTTTTCCATCAATTCAACCGGACGATTAAATATTGCCTTGTTCATGTGCTGAAGTATCATCTTTTCTCCTTCAAACTGAAGGAGATAGGTGTCATTGATATGTCCATTTCCATAATTTTCGGCTGTTAACAGATTCTCCTGGAATTGAAAATTCGAGACTACCTCATCTAACAACTTCTGGTTCATCTAAATTTCCTCCCAAAGCTTTTCCGGATAAATTCCCCTGTCTTTCATGCTGCGGATAGCTGCCACCACTACTGGTTTATCTTCCTTGTATGTAACTCCATACCACTTATCAGAAGACGAAAGCACTGCAACCGTTGCCTTCCCATCTGCAAGCAGACCACTTACTACTTCAGGAAGAAAATACTCACATTTCAGAGGATTTTCCTTAATTCCCTTTTCCAGAAATGCCGGGAAATGCTTCTGAAGCTCTTTCAATATGCTCTCTGTAAATCCCCACATATTCATAGATACAAGGGTATTTCCCGGAACAGTCGTCCATGTTGCTCCCTCATCTTCTGTGTATGCAATACCATCGGCATGTTTCTCAATACGTGTACGCTCATGAATGGCAACCAACTCTCCTGCCTCGCTTGTTGTGCAGATTCCACGTGCGACATGTCCATTATCTGTCACTGTATTTTCCAGACGGTATCCAACCATTGTATAACGATACTTGTCATCATCTTCATGAGATGCCAGATAATCATAAATCACCTGAAATGCCTTACGGCCATAGTAATCATCTGCATTGATAACCGCAAATGGTCCATCTACAATATCAATACAGCTCAGTACGGCATGACCTGTTCCCCAAGGCTTTACACGTCCTTCCGGAACAGTAAATCCTTCCGGAATATTCTGTAAATCCTGGAATACATATGCTACTTCCATATATTCTGCAATCCTGCTTCCGATTACCTCTTTGAAAATTTCTTCATTTTCCTTCTTTATAATGAAAACAACTTTCTCAAATCCTGCCTGCTTTGCATCATATAGGGAAAAGTCGATGATCATATGTCCATATTCATCAACCGGGTCAATCTGCTTCAGACCGCCATACCGGCTTCCCATACCTGCTGCCATAATTACTAATACTGGCTTTTTCATTTTATCTATTGCCTCCTGCTTTCTTTCCTAACCTTTAATGCCACCGGTCACTCCACCGATAATCTTCTCTGACAAGAAGATATATAAAATAAATGTCGGCAGGAAAACAATAACTACTGCTGCAAACATTCCTGCCCAGTCACCCGTGTACTTCATAGAGTTTATCATACCATAAAGACCTACTGCAACTGGTTTTGTTTCATTTCGGCTGGCAATCAGCAAAGAAATGAAATATTCATTCCAAATATTGATGAAATTAAAAATACTTACTGTAACAAGTCCTGACTGAGCCATCGGGAACATAATCTTCCAGAATGTCTTCATTGGAGGGCATCCGTCAATGGCTGCCGCCTCTTCATAGGTTCTGGATATATTTGCAAAAAATGTAAGGAGGAAAATTGTGGTATACGGAACATTAATTCCAATATACAGTAATACTAAAATTATTTTATTAGAAATAATATCATTGAGCATTCCCGACGCTGAAATCAATCCAAATAACGGGAGGATAATCATAATAACAGGAAGTCCCATGGCTGATACAAAACTGGTCTGAATCAGCTTATTGCCAATAAAAGTAAATCTTGCCAGCACATAAGCTGCCGGAGCACAGATGAAAATCAGTGCAACACATGAGATAATGGAATACTCCAATGAATTCATAAAGAATTCCGATACATTGGAAGTTGTCCATGCCTTCACATAGTTCTCAATATGCAGCCCGCCAGGGAAGTTTTTAAAAAATGAGCTGACTGCATTTCCTGCGAAGATGTCCTGGGTCGTTGAAAAGCTTGCTGCAAATACCCATCCTAATAAAACAAAGGTAAAAATTACCCACAAAATAATTATCACATATCCAGGGAGCAACTTTGCTTCTTTTTTCCAGTTCAATGGTTTGCGTATTTCTTTTTCTTTTGCCATTTTTGCTCTCCTTTCTAAAATTCCAGATCATCGTCTTTCAGTACTTTATTGCAGACTGTAAAGACAATAACTACACAAATACTAAGAACAACACCAATCGCAGCCGCAAGACCTGCATTACGTTCTGTCACTGCATTGCCGGCACCAAACATCTGCGCATACATATAAACCATTGGCGTAATAGTGGATGTCTCCGCAGTTACAGTTGAGAACAACTGAGACCATACAAAGAACCCGACGCAGGTTACACTCCACATCGTAATATTGGTCTTAAAGACACCCTTCAACAACGGAAGTGTAATATGCTGGAACTGTTGAACCTTATTGGCTCCGTCAATAGTAGCTGCCTCATATAAATCCGGACTAATCCGCTCGATTCCACTTGTCCATATTAACATATGGTATCCAATCATCCCAAAGCAGTAGGCCAATAAAAGAGCCGTAAACTTGTGGTCACCATCTGTCCATGGAATTGCCGCCAGCGAATCCAAATGAAGTGCTGTAAAGAAATTCTTCAGCAGACCAAACTGCGGATTATATACATACTGAAGCCACATGGTAGCCAGTGCAACTGCACTTACAATATTTGGCAGATAAATCACTGCGCGAAAAAATTTCTTAAAACGAATTCCACTTGTAATGATTGCTGCAAACAAAAGCGATATAGACATAACAATGATTCCACCGAACAGCCAGATTTTCGCAAGATTGGCCATAGACGTTCGGAATAAAGAAGTATTCATTAATTTCTGATAATTTGCAATTCCGGCAAAAGACCATGTACTCATACTGTCTGTAACACCCTCAATGTTGAAAAAACTCATTAAAAGCGTACGACAGATAGGGTACACAAATATGGCCACAAAGAAAATCACTGCCGGGGCTAAAAATGTAATTATCATTGTTTTGTTTTTTTTCATTTGAATCAACTACCCCCTTAATTTAAATATGGTGGCAACCACCCTGGGATGCCACCACAAACAATGATTGATTGTAAATTTATTTTGCAGCGTCCTGCATTGCGCTTACAAATCCTTCTGCATCAAGTGTTCCTGCCATCAGTTTGATGAAGTTTTCCTTGATAGACGGAGTCATATCTGCATTGGACTCTACACCAACAGCCCATGAGAAACGGTTTGTAGAAGTTTCAATAACCGGTTTCGCACATTTTACAAGTTCTGGCCACTCTGTGTTTGTTGTATCTGCCGGAATACCAATAGATGCATCAGCAAGCTTCTGGTCATATTCACCCTTTGTAATGTATGTGATTAAGTCAAAAGCTTCTTTTGATTTCTGAGAATCTTTGTTGATTGCAAATACCTGTGCTCCGAAGTTATTGCTTTCTGTTCCGGTAGCCTTTGCTCCTTCAATGTTTGTTTCACATTCACCTAATTTCGGATATGCGAAGCATCCCCATTTGAAATCAGGACCTGCTGTAGCTTTTACTTCGTTTGGAAGCCATGAACCGTTTAAGTACATAGCAACCTGTCCACCTGCAAGCTCTACGTTCTGTCCGTTTGGCCATACGTTTTTACCAACATTTTCAGAAAAATATCCTTTAGAAGCTAATTCTTCGATATCTTTCGCCATCTTAAGAACTGCCGGGTCATCCCAGAGGCCTTCTGTTACGATTTTCTTAACGCCTTCTTCTCCAACGTATCTTCCAAGGTGATATCCGATTACACATGTTGCATAGGCATCATCCATTGTCATTGGTGTAATACCGGCATCTTTTAACTTCTGGCATACATCAAGAAATTCATCCCATGTTTTCGGAGTTTCTTTGATTCCAGCCTGGTCAAATAAATTCTGGTTATAGAAAAACGCAAATACGTTTGGCTGATAAGGAATGGATTTTAATGTCCCGCCGGCAACGTCACGGCAAGCCTGAATTAAACCTGCATTTGCTGTTTTTTCATAATCATTGTCTTTAGCGAGCTGTTCGAGATCCATAAGGTAACTTCCCCAAGTACCATTTACACGGTCGATATCCTCGTCAAACATATCAATATTTGTTCCACTCTTAAGTGCAGATTCCAGACCTTCACGGATACCGGTACGTCCCTTAAACTGAACGTCTACTTCTACTCCGGTCTCCTTTGTGTAAGCATCAATCGCTTCCTGGATAGCCTGTCCCTGTGGTTCTGTTGCTTCCCACATTGACCAGTATACCAGCTTGTCTGAACTTCCACTGCCACTGTCTGAGTTTTTGTTGCCACCGCATCCAACTGCTAATGATGCAACCATAGCTGTGCAAAGAAGCACGCTTAAGATTTTCTTTTTCATATCACATTTTCCTCCTTGATATTTCCTCTTTAAAAATCTTACTACTATATTACTACAAAATTGCACAAAAGTATTTGTACAATAAGTTCTATGATTTGTATTTTCAGTTCCATAGCTCTTGATTTTCGTCTCTAAACAGGTTAAAATATTATCAATGTTGTACAAACAGAACTTTTTCTCATTTTTTTCGAAGGGAGTGTCCAAAAATTGATGAATTATACCCCAACTTTATTACGTGACTCCATTCATATAGACAAACTATATACCGTTCACTATTTTGAATATATGTGCGACTTCACTTTTGAAGGGGAACAACATGATTTTTGGGAATTTCTGTATGTTGACAAGGGAGAAGTTTACACCATAGCAGATGCAAAAGAGATTCTCATGAAAAAGGGGGATATCATCTTCCATGAACCCAATGAATTCCACGCAGTCAAAGCCACTGGTTCTTCGGCTCCGAACCTGATTGTGGTTTCTTTTTCCTCCCCAAGCCCTGCAATGCGTTTCTTTTCCAGACGTCTGTTATCCCTTGATGCGGTAGAACACAATCTTCTGGCAGAAATCATAAAGGAGGCACGCACCTGCTTTTCCTGCCGGCTAGATGACCCATATCTTACCCACATGGAAAAGAAATCCTCGGAAATATTTGGATCGGAACAGATGATCCGACTCCTTCTGGAACAGTTCCTCATTCATATTGTGCGCAGGCAGTCCCGCCTTGCGTCATTAAAAAATACACACCTTATTCACTCAAAAAATATAATGTCGAATCAAAGTGCTGACGAATTATATCAAAATGTGATAAAATACCTGGAGACCCATTTAGGTGAAAAGCTTTCCCTGAGTCAGATATGCCACGAGAACTCTGTCGGGCGCACCCATCTTCAGCAACTTTTTCACCAGAAAAGTGGTCACAGTGTAATGGAATTTTTCTATATTCAGAAAATTGATACAGCAAAGGAATTACTACGAACGAATCAGTTAAATATTACACAGATTTCTGAACAGCTTGGATATACCTCTGTTCACTATTTTTCACGTCAGTTTAAAAAAATGACTGGTATGTCTCCTTCTGAATATGCCACTTCGATTAAGGCTATTTCCGAAGGAACATATATGTAATTTTCAATTTGAAAGGAGTTTACCATGAACATTTACCAGGCAAAAGATTATACCGAACTCAGTCTTATTTCCGCAAATCTGATTTCCGCACAGATCATCCAGAAACCAGACAGCGTATTAGGACTGGCCACCGGTTCTTCTCCCATTGGTACTTACCAGAAGCTTGTCCAGCGTCACAAGGAGGATGGGCTTGATTTTTCGCGAATCCGCACTGTCAATTTAGACGAATACAAGGGACTTCCGCGCGATAATCCCCAAAGCTACTACTATTTCATGCATACCCACCTTTTTGATTATGTAAATATAAAGGAATCCTATCTTCCGAACGGAAGCAACCCAGACAGCCGAAAAGAGTGTGAAAACTATGAAAAAAGGATTCGTGATCTCGGTGGCATTGACTTACAGCTTCTTGGAATCGGTCACAATGGTCATATCGGTTTTAACGAGCCTGATTCGATATTCGCCTCCCACACTCACTGCGTTAACCTTCAGGAACGCACCATTGAAGCCAATAAGCGATTCTTTGATTCCATTGATGAGGTACCAAAACAGGCTTACACTATGGGAATCGGCACAATCATGAAAGCAAAAAAGATTATTCTTATTGCAGCCGGTGAAGACAAGGCAGAAATTATCAAAAAAGCGTTCCGGGGACCGGTAACTCCTCAGATTCCTGCATCCATTCTGCAGTTTCATCATGATGTAAGCCTTGTTGCAGATGAAGGTGCGCTCTCTTTACTGTCGGAAGGAGAATTATCATGCTTATAAAAAATGCCTTTGTATTTGGCGAAGATAAGACGTTTACCAAACGAGATATCGCTTTTTCAAATGGTCTTTTCGCAGATACTGACACAGACTCCTGCCAGGAACAGAAGTTAGACGCTTCCGGTCTTTATGCCATTCCCGGTTTAGTCGACATTCATTTTCACGGCTGCATGGGACATGATTTCTGTGATGGAACAGTGGACGCCATCCATCAGCTTGCCAGATATGAGGCCTCCGCAGGCGTCACAAGTATCTGCCCTGCCACTATGACTATTTCCGAAAATGCCCTTATGCAAGTGATGCAAAGTGCTCATTCGTACGCAGAAACCGCCCCTGCCTCTGACGAGGCGTCTTTTGTGGGCATCAATATGGAAGGTCCTTTTATCAGTGAATCCAAGAAAGGTGCACAGGCCAGTGAACACATCCGTTGTTGCGACTCTCCATTCTTCGAAAAACTCCAGAATGCTTCTGGCGGCCTGATTAAATTAGTCGATATTGCACCGGAAGAAAATGGTGCCCTTACATTTATCGACCAGCAAAAAGAGCATGTTACTATTTCTGTTGCTCACTCTGCCGCTAATTACAATGAGGCGGATGCCGCCTTCAGACATGGTGCATGCCATGTGACGCACTTGTACAATGCGATGTCTCCGTTTTCACATCGTAATCCTGGAATCGTGGGCGCAGCCTTTGATAACAAACATGTTAATGTAGAGTTAATCTGCGATGGAATTCATTTACATCCATCCACTGTCCGCGCTACATTTCAGTTATTTACTGACGAACGAATCATTCTAATCAGTGACAGTATGCGCGCCACCGGTTTAAAAGACGGCGAATACACTCTGGGCGGACAAGATGTTACCGTGCACGGAAAACATGCCACTTTAACAGAAAATGGCACCCTCGCCGGCTCTGTTACCAATCTAATGGACTGCATGATTACTGCAGTCAAAGAAATGGGCATCCCCTTAGAAAGTGCCATTGCATGTGCCACTATGAATCCGGCAAAAGCAATCGGTATTTACGACCACTATGGAAGTATCTCCACCGGAAAATCTGCAGACCTTGTTCTTTTCGACAAGGACCTGAACATAAAATATATCTTTTTGCGCGGGAAACAGCTTGTTCCATAAAATTCTAGCTGCTCACCCGCATATCAAGATGAGCCGGGATTTCTGATTCAGGAATCCCTTTCTTTTTCGCATAAGCAAACCAAATGTCCCCAATCAGAGTTTCACCTTCACGTATCAATGCATAGTCTCGTTTAAATGCTTCTTCCAGGAATGCAAACTCATCTATCTCGATAGCCGCTTCGCATGCTTTTGAATAGAGGCTTTCGTCAGCTTTTAACTCCTCTGACAAACTTTGATAGCACGCAAACATTTCCGCATATTTACCTGCTGCAAGCATATAAGTAAAATATTCTTTGTAATATGCCGCGTCCAAATCCGGCCACTTATCCAAATGTGCCTCTTCCATATAGGAAAGGGCCCTCGGGTTATCTCCTGCCTGTGCTGCGGCAAAGGCCAGATTTCTCCAGAAAATCGGAACATTAACAATGTTCAGTCCCTCTTTCCAATGTGCAATTCCTGCCTCTTCCTGTCCATCTTCGTAAAGAAGGGAACCAAGCAATAAATGAGCCATCGCATCTTTCGAATTCCTCTCAAGGCACTCCTCCAGATACGGCTGATACGCTTTATCAACTATAAATGCAGCCGGAAGTTCTGTTTCCTTAAGTTCAGGCAATGTGTGTTTACAGATTAATTCCATATACATCATCTGTTCCGGGCCTGCTGTTTCTGCTGGGAAGGAAAACTGTCTTGGAAATAATGGCTGGTTCTCGTGCATCCGACGAACCTGTTCCAAAGCTCCCCATCCACTTCCCGTATAAAGAAGCTTCGTGCATGGCAAAGATTCCATTTCATGAAAACGCTCATCCATCTGTACAATTTTATCCGCTGGAAGCGCACTGTTTATTGCTGTCTTCACACACATACCCGCCAAATCATAAGCAATATCTCCCGTGTCCTCTGTATCCAGCATAAGACCTCCAAATGCCTGTGTAAATGAAATCACATCTCCTGCCGAAAATGCGGTAGTGTGGAGCTGGGTCGGCGCCAGCCCTGCCTGAATCTCTACATAATCACCCTTTCCCGGAACAGACAAATAGTCTTTCCAGTGCTGTCCGCCGCCATGAGTTCCCCAGCAGAACATCTTTCTGATGCGAAGGGGCTGTGTAGACCGTTCGAAGAATGCGCTGCCATCCCGATAAGTAATACTTTCCCATGGCGAAATCTGTTCCCTTCCATTCTGGAAGAAATATTCACTGGAATACGGGAAATTCTGTGGATAAGACGCATCTTTTTCCGGAAGCACCGGAAGGTCAGGCATTGTTCCATGTCCAAAGCTGTGCTCAGAGCCCTGCTTTAAGGATTTTGGTTCAATATACATCACTTCCTTCGTGGAGGAGAATACTCTGCACCCCTCCTCCTCTCGTACCGCAATGTTGGTCCACCAGTACATCGACACATCTTCCTTCGTGTCATTTACAATGGATACATGAGCAAAAAGCTGTCTGCTGTCATCCGGAAGATGAAAATCAATTTGCCATAATAGCCCCTTGGTTCGCTCATAATCATACATTCTAAGGAATTCGTATCCCTCTTCATTCACGACTTTCGCAAAGAATACTTTATCGCAAGTAGTAAAAGTATGGCCATACTGAGCCACATTCCATTCAATTCCGCCTGAAAACCATGCATTTCGTACAGCCAGATTCGCCGGCTGCATGACAGGGTTACGGAAAAGAAGCTCCCTGTTATTCTTCTTATCATACAATGACCACAATCTGCCACCATACTCTGGCAGAAATTCAGCTTTTAGAAAGTCATTTTCCATGATGACGCATGCCATATCCATTGAACGTTTGTCACGGCTGTATCTGTCTTGGATACGATACGGAAGCACACGGAATCCGGTATCTGTGCCAAAACGCTCCAGTTCCTCTGGTTTTAATGTTCCATTTCCCACAGGATGGGAATCATGACAACGAGCCCGAAACATTGGAAGCGGATTTTCCCCCTCCAAAGGTGCTCCTTGTATATTTATAAAGCCTGTCGTAATCTTCATTTTTCGTCCTCTTATGTTTTTTATTTGTATGGTAACATCTTTCCGCCTATGTTTCAATCTTGTTTTTTACAATTGTAAATGCTATAATGTCCGTAAGATAACAAAGTCAAGATTGTGAAGCAAATAACGACTACTATCATCGTCGGGGCAAATATTTTTATTACCCCCAATACTACGAAAACAGATTTAATACGAAAACAGATTTAATATAAGGGGGTTAATATGCAAATCGGCAAATCATCTGAAAATTATTTGGAAACCATATTGATGCTCAGTAAACAGTTACCTGTAGTTCGCTCCATTGATATTGCTTCTGAGCTGAATTTTTCTAAGCCAAGCGTCAGCGTAGCCATGAAGCATCTGCGCGAAGATGGATGTATCGAAGTAAATCCTTCCGGCTTCATTACACTGACACCAAAGGGAATGGAAATTGCTTCCACCATCTATGAACGTCACACTGTCCTTTCAAAATGGCTGATTTCTCTTGGGGTAGACCCGGAAGTGGCAACAGCAGATGCATGTGAGATGGAACACCACATCAGCCCGGAAAGTTTTCAGGCTATGAAGGCATTTATCGAAAAACATTCAAAGGAATCATAGCTTGACCATCTATAGCTTCTATGGAAATAACACAAACTATGAGAAACACGCTTCGCGAGTTTCTCAAGTTATCGCGGCAGTCGCCAAGGTCTCGTGCAAGCACGGACTTTGGCTCGTTGCTCGCGTAAATTTAAAAAGACTGGACTTCAGGTCATCCCTGAATCCAGTCTTTCTTATTTCTCAATCAAATTAATCCTGAACGTACGGCATTAAAGCAATATGTCTTGCTCTCTTGATTGCTACTGTAAGAGCTCTCTGATGTTTTGCACAGTTTCCTGTAATTCTTCTTGGAAGAATTTTTCCTCTTTCAGAAACATATTTCTTTAACTTTGCAACATCTTTGTAATCGATCTCATTATTTTCTTTTCCACAGAATACACAAACTTTTTTTCTTCTGCGTCCGCCTCTTCTCTTCATTGGAGAATCTGGTCTATTTCCTTTTTCGAATGCCATGTCTGCACATCTCCTTTCGACAAAACTCTGCATTAATTAAATGGTAATTCCTCATCAATTCCATCTGGAATATTCATGAAGCCGTCACCTGCGTCAACGCTCGGTGCCGGTGCCGGGTTTGTCTGATAAGATTGTGCGCCGCTTGCATTCTTGCTTTCAGCAAATTCCTGCTCCTCAACAACAACTTCTGTTGTATATACCTTCACACCATCCTTGTTGGTATAGCTTCCGGTCTGGATACGGCCACTTACTGTAATACGCATTCCCTGGCGGAAATAACGTTCTGTAAATTCTGCGCTCTTTCCAAACACAACACAGTTAATAAAATCTGCGCTCTGTTCTCCATCACGACGGAATCTGCGGTCTACAGCCAATGTATATCTTGCAATAGCGAGAGCATTCTCACCTTGTGAATATCTTACTTCAGGATCTCTTGTCAGACGTCCCATTAAAACTACTTTATTCATACGTTGCCTCTTTCTAAGCTTCCTGTTTCACGCATAAATATCTGATAACACCATCCATGATACGAATTCTCTGTTCGATTTCGCCCGGTGTTGTTGTTTCAGATTCGAAGTGGATGAAGTAGTAAAATCCTTCTTTCATTTTCTGGATTTCGTAAGCTAATTTTTTCTTGCCCCACTCTTCAACTTCTGTTACGTTTCCACCAAAACGTGTTACAAGTGCCTGTACTTTTTCAATCACCTGTGCTCTGGCGTCGTCTTCGAGTTTTGCGCTGACAACAACTGCTAATTCATATTTGCTCATGTCCTGCACCTCCTTATGGTCTCTGGCTCCCGTACCCTATGACGGGAACAAGGATTAAATAGTATATCACAATTTCATACTATAACATAGTCCATGTCCATTTGCAAGGATTTTTTCTTCCTCTATACAAGTTTTTTTCGTATCTCTCTTGTATTCTTTTCTACCATTTTTCTGGACACCATCACCTGATGTGAACACCCCATGCATTTCAGCCGGAAGTCCGCTCCCACTCTCAGGATTTCCCATTCCTGGCTTCCGCATGGATGAGGCTTCTTCATCTTGATAATATCCCCCACCTCAAAATTTCTATCTAATTTATTCGTCATTTAATTTCCACCATTTTCCTCTACTTTTACACCATGTACAACAAATCGGTCATCATTATCATCCTTTGTACAGGTAGAAAGAGTAACAACCTCTGCATCCACAGTAGGATTTACACCCGTATCATAATTACTGATACTCTTTGTAATCTGCAGGAACATTTCAAAACTGGCATCGTTTTCAAACTGGTATGTATAACTTTCAGAAGTATCCTTCACAACGCCCGCACTGTATATCTGATACTTGATTTCTCTTCCATCCGGTGTATAAATATAGAAGTACGGATGCGCTTCCCAGAAATCTTTGTCTGCGTAACTGTCCAGCTCATTGAACATGGTTCCATTATACATATAATGTCCATAAATAAGTGTATTCTTATCATTGAAATCCGGGTTGTTATATGCATTGACAAAAATCGTTCCTACCGTATTATCATAACCTTTAAATGTTTTATAGAGGTATTCATCATTATCCTTTCCCTGAACAACCGGATAATTAATAACTTCCGGTGCCTCAAAATGAATCCATGCCACCACATCCGGATTTATTTCCTTTAATGCATCAAAATCCACATCTATCAGATGCCCCTGTTCCTTATCATCACCATTGGTCACAGCCAGCTTCACAATCTCCTCATACTCGGACTCTCCCTTATGATAACCAGAATATATCTGAAACAGCTTGAATCCCGAAAAACAGAAAACTCCCAGTGCCATGAACAGCACAAGCGTGGAAATCACTCTTCCAACTGTCCATTTCTTTTTCTTTCTTCTTCCTCTTCTGTAATGTTTCTTTTGACGTTCCATATAACACAATATCCTTTCCTTCTTTCTCTCTACCTTAGTAAAAAAATGGCCTTCTGTCAAGCAATTAGAATTTTATATTTTTTTATAAACTGTTAATTGATTCTTAAGCCGACAGGCGTACAATATACTTATCATACCAATCGAAAGGAATGCTTCATTATGAAAGAAAAATTTTTACGTTTTATGCAGGGACGTTACGGAATAGATACTTTCGGGCGTTTTCTTCTGGGCTCTGCGTTGGTATCTTATTTGCTTTATATGTTTATCGGAAAGAGCCTGCTTTACTTTCTCGCGCTTATTTTCCTTTGCTATGCTTATTTCCGAATGTTTTCAAAGGATATATATAAGCGTTCCTCTGAAAATCAAAACTTTTTGAAGAAAACCGCAGGTATCCGCCGCGTATGGGCAGGCAGAAAATACCACTTCCAGCAGATGCGTGCATTTCATATTTATAAATGCCCGACCTGCAAACAGAAAATTCGAATTCCGCGTGGAAAGGGACGCATTGAAATCCGTTGTCCAAAATGTAACAGCACCTTTATCAGACACAGCTAGTTTTTATATATAAGAATTTCAAATAGCATCTATCATATATAGAAATTTTTAATTGGACTTAAATTTGAACTCCTTTTAAACTTATTACAGATAAGTAATAATTTTAAAAATATTAAGGATTCTCTGCCTCAGAGAATACAAGGAGGAATCAACATGATTGTTAACAGAATCTGCGGAATGTGTCAGGGTGGCTGTCAGGTAAATGTTACCATTGAAGACGGAAAGATTGTAAAGGTTCAGCCCGACTTAACTTCACCCAAAGGACGGCTTTGTGTCAGAGGTGCACTTGCCCCGACCTTATTATACAGCCAGTCCCGTCTGACCGTTCCATTAATACGTGACGGAGAAAAAGGCGAGGGCAAATTCCGTGAAGCCACATGGGATGAAGCATTTACATATGCTGCAGAATTATTAAAGAAAACTTCCGAAAAATATGGTGCCCGTTCACTGGCATCTTTTCTTGGACGTGGTGTCCTTGGAATGCCTGTGGGACGTATTCTTTCCGGTGGGAAGTCCCCATCTTTGATGGAACGACTTGGTTCACCTAACAGTTTTAATGTAGCCTCTATCTGTAATATGGCTTCCAGCACAGTCACTCCGGTTACAACTTCAGGACTGAACACCCGCGTAATGGTACAGGATATTCCACACAGCGATTATATCTTCGCATGGGGAAAAGACTCCACTACGGATGACGGACCTCAGATGGCCATTAAAAGTATCAAGGCGGCCAAAGAACGCGGTGCAAAGCTCATTGTCATTGACCCTCGTCAGAGCGGCATCGGTGAGTTGGCAGACCTTTGGGTCCCGGTCATCCCAGGTTCCGACGGGGCACTTGCACTGGCTATGTTGAAATTAATCATCGAATCAGAACGTTATGACAAGGAATTTGTCCGTGACTACACTCGCGGCTTTGATGAGTTCAAAGCATATTTGAATACACTCACACTAGAACAACTTTCTGCATGGTGCGGAGTATCTTGCGATACAATCAGACATCTCACAGATATCTTCTGTTCTACTGAGAAAATTTCCCTCGTTTCCTATACAGGACTGGAATATCAGCTCAGTGGAATCCAGAATAACCGTGCCATTTTTACCCTCTGGGCAATCACAGGCAAACTGGATGTAGAAGGTGGTATTTATTTAAATTGTGAACACGTACCAACATTTCAATTGAAAGAACTTCCAACGGACAATAAGCCAATCGGAATGGACGATTTCCCAATGTTCTACAAATTCATGGGCGCCGGACAGTTCTGTCGTTTTCCAAAAGCAGTACTGGAAGATGACCCTTACCCTGTACGTGCACTCATTGTAGTAGGCGGCTCTCCGGTGCTTACCTTCCCCGATAGTGAGAAATGGCGGGAAGTATACAAGAAGCTAGATTGTCTGATTGTCTCTGACCGTTATCCAACTGAAGACTCCCGCTACGCAGACGTCGTATTCCCATCATGCACATTATTTGAAACCTACAAACCGGTTGTGGGGGCAGACGGCAAAATGGGATTGATTGAGCCATCCATTGAACCAGTAGGAGAATGCCGTGATGACGTACTCATCTTGGCCGGCATTGCGAAAAAACTTGGTGTAGGTGATGACTATCCTGGTAATGTAGAAGAATTAAAGACCTGGCTTTGTGAGTCTCTTCCGCCTTACGCTGGTGACTTTGGCAACAGTAACAAGAAAGCAGAAAGAATTTATCAGAAATACAAAACAGGAGACTTAAGAGCCGATGGTAAACCTGGTTTCCCTACTCCTTCAGGAAAATTCGAAATCTGTTCTGTCTATCTGGAAGAAAATGGATTTACACCATATCCTGAATACAAGGACATCCGTTCCATTCCAGAATTAAATAAACCAGAATTTCCGTTTACCTTAACAACCGGTGCAAGAAGTATGCATCGTATGGGCGTATTCGGTGCAAATCTTCCAGGTGTTGCAAAGGTAGAACCTTATCCGTATATGGATTTAAGTCCTGAAGATTCAGAAGAATTAAGCATTGCCGATGGAGATTGGGCACAGGTAACTACACCATTCGGAACAGGCATATTTAAGACCCGTGTCTGCGGAATTACGAGACACTGTATCCATATTCCTCACGGTGGTGGAAGTGAATATATGCCGCCTGCATGGCGTATGGGAAATGTAAATGTTCTTACCAGCCTTGACTACAATGATCCAATTACCGGATTTGTTACCATGAAATCGGTTCCGTGCCGTGTCGAAAAATCGGACTACAAAGAATAATTGACATAACGGATACTTTTCCGGTTCATTCTTAATCCAAAGAGTATCAGCCAAAAGAAGGAAGTGATTTCCAGTTCAGAATCGCTCCCTTCTTTTTCATGTATTTCCACTTTTTATTTTATTTCCGCTTCCTATATTGTCTCCGCTTTCTATCCTCTCAGCCCTGCAATCACTCTGCTCGGATGAATCAGCAAATCCAGTCCGTCTTCCATAGAGCGCACACACAAATCTGCTGCCCGAAGTGCCCGTCCGCATGCGCCCTCTTCGTCCATAATTGCAATCGAAAGTGCCGCTTCCTTCAGCATCAGCTCATCATTTCTTCCATTTCCGATTGCTACGCAATGTCTGGCTCCCATGGATTTCACAATCTCCTTCTTATACTCTCTCGCACTCCCAGTTGGAAATGTATGTAAAATAACCGGTATATCCGCACACTGTTCTTTTGCATTTCCATGGGTATCCGCCGTCAACACATAAATACGCAAGTCTTCCGCCAGCACACGCAGCCGACTCTTCACACTTTCTGGAACTACACCATCTATGGCAATTGTTCCATTAAAATCTAAAAATAAGGTGTCTAAATTCAAAGTCTTATACTCTGGAATTACAATCTTCATCCTTTTTCCTCTCAATGCTGTTTCTTCTTATTATAAAGAACAATATAACTTCTGTCAAAATATCTCTATCTATGATATAATGAGTGTTAGCGAGCAGGAGCAAGCGTGGCTTGTTCAGTGCGAGCGGCGAATGGCGATCATGATGGCTGCGAAGCAGCAATAAGCACCGAAGGTGCGAATCATGATATAATAGACACAGTTGTACTAAAGAGGGGTTTTAAGATTATGAAAAAAATAACTCATTATTATCTCATGGCGTTTCGTACCAATACCGATGTCATGCAGGCAGAAGAATGTCTAAGGGACAAGCTTTCTATTACAATTATGCCCGTTCCACGGGAAATTTCAGTTGGCTGTGGTCTCGCCATCCGTTTCATGGAATCGGATGAAAATCTGATTTGTAATTCATGCAAGGGACTTCCTATCTCTGGAATCCTTTATAAAATGCAGACCGAAAAGGTAAATGGCAGACATCCAATTGAAATGATTGCTGAATTTTAATTATACTACATACTTCAGGCAGAAATACCTTTTACGAATCGGCAGTATAAAACCCCGCCATCTATGGATACTTCCACATTTGGCGGGGTTTCACATTTTTATATCCTACTCATTCATAATTAGGAAATTCTTTCTGATTCAAATCCAAGCTCTTTTAAAATTTCCATAGAAGTTTCCATGCAAGTATCACAATCACACACAGAAACTGTTTTTGCTTCCAGATTTACTTCATGATTGATTTTAGCTTCTGTCAGCGCATCATCAATTTTTTTCACACAGTTCGGACAGCAAATTCCCGGTACACTTAAAACTCTCATAATTTTCTCCTGTTTTCTTTAAAACTACAATGTGATTACCTGATCTACTCCTGCTGGTGCGAGTGCCGCATATACATTAGGGAAGCAGCCGATTCCTGCCGGTGCAACCAATTTGTCTGCAATATCTCTCTGATAGCAGCATCTGTCGCATGCCATTAAAAGCATACCTGTTTTTTCGCTTAATTTCTGAAGTCTTGCAGCGATGTCTGAGCCTTCAACAAGCATATATGCGTTGTCAAAGAAGAACATCATTCCTGCAACCTCAACTCCGTGACGATCTTCCTCTAACTGTGGGATGATCATGTTCTCAAGGATTTCTCTTGCGTGTTCTGATTCGAATAAATAAGCTACTTTCATGGTGTAATACCTCCTGATAAATAAATAATTTATACTTCAAATGTAGCCTTCGCCTCTCTCACAGCAACATTGATATCTGCCTTAATTAAACCTTCCGGATCCAGCTCCATCTGAGTAACATATTGGTCGAATTCAGCACTACTGCTGAAAAAGTTCATGACATTTCAGCAAGATCCTGCCCAGTTTGATAACTGTCCAAGTGGAAATGTCAACGCGCGGAGTGTCTTCGGGGCATAATCTGCCACTTCTCCATTCACAATTTTTACAAAGACTGGTTCGCCAGATACCGCAGATACAGAGTGAACCTCCGTATCCTGATGAAACGTAAATGCTGCTCCAATGGCATCAATGGCACACATAGCGGTAAAGCTTCTACCATCTGCAAGTGTCACATGATGATTGGTCGGAAGCGCTGATACCGGATAAATAAAATTCACATTCTGTTCTTCGTCAGTTACCATTCCGTCTTTCGCTTTTAAGACTTCGATGATACTCCAGTACTCTTCCTCAGACATAGAAAGTGCATCAAGTACACATCTCTTATCTGCCTCAAGATTGAATGCTCTTCCTTCATTTACTGTAAATTCAATAATAAACAGTCTCACCTGATTCTGTCTGTCATCAAATTTCTTATGTACATTTTGTTGTTCCATATTAAGTTTTCCTCTCAAAATCCCTATTTCTATAATCTTTCTTAATTTTCTCTTCTAAAATAAGTGAACTCACATATCTGATATACTAGACTGCAGTTGCCTGTTCATCTTTTCCGGAATCCACACCCTGAATAAATTCCATCAAATCTTTATCTTCCTGTGTAAAGACGCCTCCGCTTAAGGCACCTTTCAGAATCGTTGTCAACTGATCTACATATGCATGATACTGCGGGTTCGTACGGTCACGCGGTCTTGGAAGTTCAATCTTCACATCTGCAAGAATCTTTCCATGGTCTCTGGACATTACAATAACTCTGTCACTTAAGTAAATCGATTCATCTACATCATGCGTAACCATCAAGGCCGTTGTTTTCTTCTGCTGAAGAATGCTCTCCAACTGCATCTGTAAAAGCTGTCTCATCTGGAAGTCCACTGCTCCCAAAGGCTCATCCATCAGAAGCACCTGTGGGTCACAGGCAATGGCACGAAGCAAGGCAACTCTCTGCTTCATACCACCAGAAATCTCATGAATATAATAATTCTCATAATCCGTAAGCTGAGCCATCTCAAGCAGCTCTTTCAGCTTCTGCTTCCGCTCTGCTTTCGGCACTTTCATCTTCTTCATTGGATACTCTATGTTCTCCCCAACCTTCAGCCACGGGAACAATGCATAGTTCTGAAACATAAACGAACGATCCGGTCCCGGTTTGCTGACCTCTTTTCCATTTACTACAATCTTTCCACCGTTTGGTTTCTGGAAACCCGCAATAATCGTAAGTGTGGTTGTCTTTCCACATCCGGACGGCCCTAAAAGGGACACAAATTCTCCTTCCTGAACATCAAAGGAAACATCTTTCAGCACCACATTTTCCTCGTCGCCTTTTCTTCTGCCCTTGAAGGTCTTCGAAATTCCCTGTACAGATATTGACATATCTATTCCTCTCTTTCTTCTAATGTCAAGAACTTAATCGGTTTATCAGCAAGCCAGCTTTCCTCCACTCCCAGCTTTTCCGCCAGATAAGCAGAATCATTCAGCTTTTCCACCGCTTTATTGTAACTTTTTATAAAATCAGAGAATGCTTTCGTCTGTGCAAATGACTTGTCCACCACAAGCACATAAGAAATATAATCATTTTCTGATAATGGCTTATATGAATACATCGGCACCTTCGCTGCTTTTGTTAAATCCTGGATTACAGCATCCACTTGCCCATCTTCCAGCGTATAAAGAATTCCTTTCTGTGAAATATCCTGAAACTCTTCTATCTGTGGATAAGTCTTTGCAGCCAGTGCCTTTTCATTTTCTCTGCCCTGATTTACCCCTACCAGCTTCACATCTTCCCACTGATTCTTATAGCAGATAATCTCTCCGTTCATAATAATGGGCCCATAAATCATAACATTCTCATTTTGTTCCATCGTATGTTTCGCTATATGACTACAATAAAATGCAACATTAATTTCTTCCGAACTCAGTGCCCACTGAGCAATATTATTTCAACAATCCTGAAAGGTATTACCCTCAAGGCTCTCCTTGATGGTGTAACTCTGACTCAGCTCGTCCACAGTCTCTTCCATCAGGATTCCGGAAACATCATCCCCGGCACCGATTCGGATCAAGGCATCTGCATTTCGCTTCTCCTCTTTCGGAAAAACAACACTAATCAGAAGCCCCGCCACAACAAATGTGACCATAAATATTCCTATTTTCTTTGTAATATTCATGGATTTACGCTTTCTTCATTTTCTTTCTGATATATTTTATCAGTGCAACGATTGCATAAGCGATTACGATAAAACTACAAAGCCATCTGCCCCACTCCGGTACATCCAGAGTCATCTTATTAACCTGTGAAATGGTGCGCGATGTTCTGTCATAGTCCAATACCGGTTTAAAATTTGGCATCAATAACCTGTTTGTTATATATCCGGAAATAAATGCCATTGTAGTGACCATTGCAAAATACATGGCACTTGCCCTCTTTCCAATCATCTTTGTAATGGTAAGAAGTTCCGGCACATTCGTACCTGCGCCAGCCATCAGGTACATAATTGATATTCCTGGTGCAGCACCACTGGCAACCAGTGCTGCAATAAACGGAATATGCCCAACCGCTCAAACGTACATCAGGGATGCAACCACTGCGATTCCAAGTAAGGAAATCACTCCCGGCTGTCCCAGATAATCCTGTATAAACGACTGCGGTATAATCGTAAACAACAGTCCTGCAAGCAGCATTCCTGAAATGCTGTACTTGCTGACAGTTACAGCAAGCTCTGTAGCAGACCATCTGAGTCCGCTCTTAATCTTCTCCCAGAAAGTCATCTCTTCAAACTCTAACTGAATCATACCGCCCTCTTCTTCAGAGTCATCATCCGTCTCCAGCTTGACAGATACTTCTGAACCACCATATTTCTGATTCCTAAGTCCAATATGTAACTCGTCACCTGCAAAATGGTTGGCAATCACACCAATCAAAAAGGGTGCAACGAAACCAGTTATTACATATATAATCGTAATTTCTTTTCCAAGTAAT
The DNA here is from genome assembly GCA_905216215.1 of uncultured bacterium. Taxonomy (GTDB): domain Bacteria; phylum Bacillota; class Clostridia; order Lachnospirales; family Lachnospiraceae; genus Allocoprococcus. Next base: position 28,805 of record CAJMSZ010000024.1, read on the forward strand.
CCCCATGACATCAAAACAGCCAATGGGTTAATCATCGGTGTACTGGTCATAAATGCCAGTGTAGGTCCTAAGTAGGCTCCACTGTAATACAAACTGATTCCAAGTGGAATCGTACCACAGCTGCAAATGGGAAGAAACATTCCCGAAATGGTGGTTCCAAGAATTCCCGTAATCCTCTTCGAGCCAAGTGCCGTCTTCTGCATATTTTCCGGTTTAATGAATTCATGCAGCAAGCCTGCAACAACAAAGCTGAATACCACCCACGTTGAGGAGCTTTCCAACATAGACCAGGCCGATTGAATGATACTTGACAAGAATGTGAGTAAATTCGTTGTCATAGCTTAAGTGCCTCCTCGAATGCCTGACGAACTGCCGGTTTGGTGAGCTTCGTCACAGCTTTCTTTTCATTTATTATTAGCATGCTTTTTGAAACCGCACCATATTTCTTAATATAGTCAAAATCCTGTCCGGCACGGTAAATCTTCACATGCACTCTTCCTTCATATTCTTTTTCCAAAACTTGAACCAAGTCTCCAAACACCTCGCATCATGCACATGCGCTAATATACTCAACACAAGGCTTTTCCACACATACCACCTCCATTTTATCCATTAATATTTATTAACCGGACTTCATTATAGCTTTCTTTTCATTTCCCTGCTGACTTTATGCGAAAAATTGATAATATAATTTTCTTTATTCTTTTCCATAATATTTCTATTTTATTTATTACAAATTTGTTATGATTCCACATGTATTTTAGATTCACATTTTATATAATCAGGGGGTGACACATTGAGTGATAACAAGATGGCCGACCGTATGATAAATGCCACCAAGCAGAAAGACCGCCAGAACTGGCGCAAAATGGGCGGCAAGAATTATAATATCGGATTTGCCATTTCACTAATTCTAATCTGCACCGCATGGTATTTTGCTGCGCATTTAGTAAATTCTCCATTTACCTTTCCTTATTTTGAGAAGGTATTGTACGAGTTTTACTATAGTATTACAGATATGTATGTATTACGAAATCTTGCAATTACCATGCGTCGTGTATTGACCGGTTCGGTATACGCATTCATCATTGGATTTCCAATAGGAATGATTATGGGATATTCTCCGAAGATGCTTCAGATTATGTCTCCATTTATTAACTCCTTAAGACAGGTTCCTATCATGGCATGGGTTCCACTTGCAATCGTGTGGTTTGGTATCGGTGACGGACCAACCGTATTCTTAATTGCATTCAGTGGTATTTTTACCATCATTCTGAATACCGTAGCAGGTGTCCAGGACATCAGCAAAGATTTTTATAACGCTGCAAGGTCTATGGGAGCCGGCACATTAAGTATTATCAAGGATATTGTTGTTCCTGGTTCTCTTCCAGGTGTGCTTACCGGTGTTCGTCTGGCAATTGGTATGGGCTGGATGTCCGTAATATGAGCGGAGTTCATCGCGACAAGTGCCGGATTCGGTTACATAATGGTGGAAGCACAGGGCAGATTACAGACAGAGAAGGTTATTGCTTACATGATTTTAGCTGGAGTAATCGGTTTCCTTATTGATGCAGTCATGGTTCTCGTTGAAAAAATTCTGCTCAGATGGAAAGCAGCATAAGACAATAGAACATGAAAAGATGGAATTACGGCATGTACACCAGGTTGCCGCCATCAAAAAAAGTTTCTGAAATTCGAAGATATATCTGAATTTCAGAAACTTTTTGTTTTACAGTTTTTTCCCCGCACAATATTCCCTAAGACATTGCATCACACCTTCTGCCATAGGGGATAAGATTCTTTCCTTATTGTACATTAAATAGAATCTTCTCTTCGAACTGCAATTTTGAAAAGAAAATTCCAGCACCTTCTGCTTTTCTACTGACTCTCTCGCAGCTGTTTTACTGATAAAGGCAACTCCTGCACCTGCCTCCACTGCTCTTCTTACCATTTCGGAAGATTCAAACTGTGCGAATACATTTAACTTCTGAACGTTCAGCTTTAATTCCTGCTCCAGATTCTCCACTGCCATCTTCGTACCGCTTCCCAGCTCTCGGGTAATAAACCGTTCTTTTCTCAACTGTTCCACTGCAATACAACCATTCATATTCTGATATTTAGGCACATTCGGCGCGATAAGCACAATCTCATCCTCAAAAAGAACCTCCGAGTAAATCTTGTCACTTCCGCACTCCAGACCGCCAATTCCTATTTCCACATCGCAGTCCAGCAATTTCTGCAGGACATCCCCACTGTCACCTTCCGATACTCTGAAATTCACATTTCCATTCTTCACTTTATGATAAACCAGAAACTGTGGAAACATATAATATGCCGGAACCGAGGAAAGTGCCAGCTTCACAACACCTCTTGTATCCTCCTCACATCGATTTAATCGTCTTAATGCCTGATTCTCCGTTTCCATAAGCTGAATTGCATATGGATAAAATATTTTTCCTTCATCCGATAAAACAACATCCTTGGTAGAACGCACCAAAAGCTGCACTCCAAGCTCCGCCTCCAACTGTTTAATATGTGTGCTTATAGTCGGTTGCGATAAATATAAATACTTAGCCGCAAGGGAAAAACTCTTATAATTAACAACTCCAATAAAACTTCTGATGTACTCCAGTCTCATGTTTGCTCTACTCTCTTCTAATCATAATGTAAAATGCTCAAAACTCTAGCAGTTCTATTATAGGCGATACAAGCCATAACTTCCAATTGAAAATATTAATATAAGACTCTCTTTATTTCTTTTACCAATTTATAGGTTTTCGAAATAATATTGAACTTTTTTATTAAAAAAGCAAATATTTCACTTTTCATCTTTTCTTTTTCTTAACCATTTGCTATCATGTACCTGCATTTATTAATAAATATTAATTTTTGTTTTAATTAATTATTCAAAATATGAGGAGGATGTATTTATGAAAAAAACTTACTAAATTTCTGATTATCTTTTCATAAGTTGGTAAATGCCGATATA
>CAJMSZ010000025.1 GCA_905216215.1 uncultured bacterium
AATCTCAATGCTTTGTTACCAATCAATAGAGCAGTGAGATATGGATAAGAAAATGGATACATTTGTATTTGTGGTGTGCTTATTAGCTATGAGTATATTGATATCTCCTGCACGAACAATTAAAGGAGGATGCTTATGGCAAAAAAGAACAGAAGAAAAAAGAATACTAATGTAAGACGGGATTATAAGGCACGATTATTTGAAATGATTTTCCGGGAGAAAGAAGAATTATTAGGACTTTATAATGCGGTAAACGGAACGAATTACTCGAATCCGGATGAACTGGAAATATTGTATTCGAAGATGACAAAGGATAGTAATCTGTATGGAAGTAGAAGGATTACGATTCCGGCACCTAGGTTTTTGATTTTCTACAATGGAAAGGAAGCAAGACCAGAACGGGAAGTACTGGAATTATCGGATGCTTTTGAAATTCAGGAAGAAGAATTGTGGCTGAACCTGAAAGCAGTGTTACTTAACATCAATCCAGGATATAACAATGATATTGTAAATGCCTGCAAGACTCTGAGCGATTATGTTACCTATACTTCAAGAGTCAGACAGTATGCAGAACAGATGAAGATAGAAGATGCGGTAGAACAGGCAATTACAGAATGTATTGCAGAAGGTATATTAGCAGATTTCCTGACACAATATAGAAGCGAGGTCAAGAAAATGAGCATTTATGAATATGATGAAGAACAGCAGAGACGATGGGATAAAGAAGAGGGCGAAGAAATTGGACTCGCAAAGGGACTCGCAAAAGGAGAAAATCGTTTTGCTGCATTAGCTTCTGCATTAATTGAAGCCGGACAGGCAGAAGATATTTTGAAAGCAACAAAGGATATGGAATATCGGCAAAAGTTATATAAAGAATACGGAATACAATAACGAAAGATCATAGTACAGACAGGTAAGATTCAATCCTGCCTGTCCGAGAAAAATATCACTCCTGTGTTGGAAAAATTAAAAGAAAAATTTGCTGAATGAGCGATGCATATAGAAAAAGCGCTATCCGTGGGATAACGCTTTTTTGCAACTTGGAAAGATTCATTCGATTATTCTTCTGTTTTTTCTTCTGTTTTTTCTTCGGTCTCTTCGGATGAAGCATCAGTACTGTCTGAACAGCAACTCTTTTCGCTGGAGCATGCTTCTTCGTTGTCCGCAGTTTCCTTAGTTTTATCTGCTTCAGCTTCTGGAGCCGGTGCTTCTGACGCTTCGTCTTCTGCCTGTTTTTCCACAGAATTCGCTTCCTTATTTGGGGTAAGAGAAACATATCCGCGTTCACCTGCTTCGCGAAGGTCATCATCTAATTCAAATTCTTCAGCATCAAAATCTTCGTTAAATTCATCCTCAAAATCGTCTTCTGTTTTCTTCTTAAAGTAAAAGTAAGCTCCGGCAGCGGCTGCACCGAAAGCTGCAAGACCTGCGAGGATTTTTCCAGTGTTTTTAGACATAATTTTTCTCCTTTCAGATGTCATATAATTATTGTAATACTTTTCCTGTAAAAGGAAAAGTAAAATATTTATAAAGAGTAGAAAAGTTAGGGAAAGGGTCATTGTGAGAAAATGGATTCTGTGGTAGGATAGTAACGTGTTTAAAAAGGGAGGAGCATATATGGATGGAAAGTTAAATGAATATAAGGAGAAAGGCGTACAGGTAGGAAAGAGGGTCAAAAAGCAGGCGAAGAGTAAACTGTTTGGAATTATTTACAGCCGTACAGCCGTTGTTCTTGCACTTCTGCTTGTCCAGATAGGATTGTTCGCTTTTACACTTACTTATATGCAGCATTATGAAAGTCATGTGTATGGAATCTATGTGATAGTATCTGTTGCGGCAGTGATTTACATTATTAATGAAGAGGGCAGTTCTTCTTTTAAGATGACATGGTTGATTTTTGTAATGATCGTACCCGTGATTGGTGTAGGATTTTATATTTACACTAAGCTGGAACTGGGAAAGAAGCTGCTTCGCAAACGTCTGGAGATGCTTCAGGAGGAAATTGAACCTTACATGAGGCAAAATGAAGAGGTTATCCAGTTTATGAGAAGTAGTAGGCTTGCAAATGTAAATCTGTCCTATTTTCTGTATAAATATGTGGGATTTCCGACTTATGGGAATACAACCGCAGAGTATTTTCCGGTGGGAGAAGAGAAGTTTGGGGCTATGCTCAAGGAACTGGAAAAGGCGGAAAAATTTATTTTTATGGAGTATTTCATCGTAGAAGAGGGAATCATGTGGGACTCCATTCTCGCCATTCTGAAAAGAAAGGCTCAGGAGGGAGTGGAAGTGCGTTTCATGTACGATGGAATGTGCAGCGTGGCGCTTCTGCCATATGATTATCCGAAGAAACTGCAACGGATGGGAATTAAGTGCAAGCAGTTTGAGAAGATTAAGCCAGTGCTTTCTACCAGTCAGAATAACCGTGACCACAGGAAAATCTGTGTGATTGATGGAAAGGTTGCATTTACCGGAGGGATAAATCTTGCAGATGAATATATCAATCAGAAGGAACGTTTTGGACACTGGAAAGACACTGCCATTATGTTGAAGGGTGACGCAGTACAGAGCTTCACTATGATGTTTCTGCAGATGTGGAATGTGACCGAGCGGACGAAAGAGGATTATTCTCTTTATCTGACTCCGAAACAGAGAGAATTCCGCAGAGAAGATGGCTATATGCTTCCTTATGGAGACAGTCCTTATGACAATGAGAATGTAGGCGCTGAAGTGTATTTTCACATTTTGAATCATGCAAAAAAGTATGTGCATATTATGACTCCGTATCTGATTCTGGACAATGATATGATAGATGCACTGAAGCGTGCGGCAAAAGGTGGAGTGGAGGTGCAGATTATTATGCCCGGTATACCGGATAAACCATATGCATTCTATCTGGCCAAGACTTACTATGAGGAACTGATAGAAAGCGGAGTGCAGATTTTTGAATATACGCCGGGATTTGTACATGCGAAGGTTTTTACATCAGACGATGATACGGCTACGGTCGGTACGATTAATCTGGATTACCGCAGCTTGTTCCATCATTTCGAGTGCGGTGTATTCATTTATCATAATCCGGTTGTATATGATATAGAACGGGATTTCCAGAGAACGAGAGCAAAATGTCACAAGGTGTCTTTGATAGAGGTGCGAGAGCGGACCTTGTTTGTGAAGCTTTATGGGCAGATACTGCGCCTGGTTGCTCCTCTTATGTAGAATACCAGGACAGGAGTTCCTGCTTTGATATCTTGTTACGGTTCACAGTCCTCCTCCCACATGCGCACTCGTCGCCTCCTTCGAGGCTTTAGTCTCACTCCTGACGGAGCTAAGACTGCTTATGCGGGAGGAGTTCCTGCTTCGCAGGCTTGATAGATAGATGCGGATAACTGCTTACGTGCAAGCACGACGCTTTTATCCGCATCTATCTATCAACTGTGAATAGTAATAACATCTTTTAAAAATAACAGTATACATCTGGACAAAAAAGTAGTATAATTCAATCTGGATTTATTTTGAATCAAAAGAAAACAAAACATATAGACATGACAGGAGGAATTGTTATGGTTAAGGCAGTTGTAGGTGCAAATTGGGGAGATGAAGGAAAAGGAAAGATTACAGATATGCTTGCTGAAAAAGCAGATATCGTCATTCGTTTCCAAGGTGGAGCAAATGCAGGACACACCATCATTAACGATTATGGAAAGTTTGCACTTCACACATTACCTTCCGGAGTGTTTTACGGACATACAACCAGTATTATCGGAAACGGCGTTGCGCTTGACATTCCGGTACTGATAAAAGAAATTCAGTCCCTGGTAGACAGAGGTGTGCCGACTCCAAAGATTTTAGTATCAGACAGAGCGCAGATGGTAATGTCATACCACAAGAATTTTGATGCATATGAAGAAGAACGACTTGGCGGAAAGTCATTCGGTTCTACAAAGTCCGGTATTGCACCATTCTACTCTGATAAATATGCGAAGATTGGTTTCCAGGTAAGCGAGCTCTTTGACGATGAGCTGTTGAAGGAAAAGGCGGTACGGGTAGCAGAGCAGAAGAATGTTTTACTGGAACATTTATATCATAAACCGGTGATTGACCCGGAAGATTTGTACAAAGAATTAGTTGGATATAGAGAGATGATTTCTCCATATGTATGCAATGTGTCTGCATATCTTGCAGAAGCATTGAAAGAAGGTAAGGAGATTCTTCTTGAAGGTCAGCTCGGAACATTGAAGGATCCGGATCATGGAATTTATCCAATGGTAACGTCTTCTTCAACACTGGCTGCATATGGCGCAATCGGAGCAGGTCTGCCACCATATGAAATTAAGAGGATTATTACGGTGTGCAAAGCATACTCAAGTGCAGTAGGAGCCGGTGCATTCGTAAGTGAAATCTTTGGTGATGAAGCAGATGAACTCAGAAGACGCGGTGGTGATGGAGGAGAATTCGGTGCAACCACAGGACGTCCGAGACGTATGGGATGGTTCGACTGTGTTGCTTCCAAGTACGGATGTCGTATGCAGGGAACAACAGATGTTGCGTTCACGGTTGTAGACGTTCTTGGATATCTGGATGAAATTCCGGTTTGTGTTGGATACGAGATTGATGGGGAAGTGACAACGGAATTCCCTGCAACTCATTTCCTTGAGAAGGCAAAACCAGTAATTAAGAAATTGCCGGGATGGAAATGCGATATCCGTGGAATTAAGAAATATGAAGACCTTCCGGAAAATTGCAGAAACTACATCGAATTTATAGAGAAGGAAATTGGATTCCCAATCACTATGGTATCTAATGGTCCTGGAAGACATGATATTATTTTCAGAGAAAAATAATATATTTGCCGATGTTAAAGGACAGGTTTTGTCTGTATCTTTGCAGGGGAAATTGTGACTTTACGATGCGGTATCTCACAAAAAGGAGGTAGTGATTATGAAACACACAAAGAAAGCATTAGTTGCACTTGTAATGGCGGTACTTATGGTGGCTATGACTGCTTGTTCAGCCAGTAAGTTTGATGCAAGCAGCTATGTGAAGTCCTGTCTGGATGTACTTACTAAAGGGGAAAAAGATAAGTACATGGAGCTGACGGGAAGAACTGAAGAGGAAGCAACTCAGGACTACGAAGACAATCTTCAGGCAATGGTAGATGATATGGCTTCAATCGGTATTACCGATGAGTCACTGCTTGAACAGTATCGTACATTTTTTGCTGATTTGATGAAGCTTACAAAGTATGATGTCAAAGAGGCAAAAGAAGATGGAGATAACTACACAGTAGATGTTGAGATTACTCCTGTAACTGGTGTATTTGACGGAATTATGGATCAGCTTCTTTCTGATGCAGAAGAATATGGAGCAGAGAAGGCTGCTGCAGGTGAAGAAGTTACGGATGAGGAACTTCAGCAGTGGGTTTGCGAAAAGCTGTTGGAGCTTGTAAAAGCAAACATGGCTTCCGCTACTTATGGAGAACCGACCACAGTCACAGTACATGTTGTAGATAATGATGATGTATATGAGATTCCAGAGGCAGATTACACTGCACTGGATGAGGCACTGATAGACCTTGGTGACTTGGCTGAATAGGAGTATTGATTGATTTAGTTTGGATTCATAGATAAAAAAGACATTGTTTCGTAAGAAACAATGTCTTTTTTTTCGTTATAAAATATTACAAAAGGTGAATGCCCGCTTTTGCAGCTTCCTCCAATACATCTTCCGGCCAGATGGAGGACTGCACTTCTCCGATATGAGCTTTGCGGAGATAGAACATACAGATACGGGATTGGCCGATTCCACCGCCTACAGTGTAAGGAAGTTTCCCGTTCAACAGTGCTTTTTGGAAGTCAAGTTCTGCCCGCTCTTCGCAACCGGCATCTTTGAGCTGTCTTCTTAGTGCATCCTCATCTACACGGATACCCATAGAAGAAAGTTCCAGTGCAATGTCAAGAACCGGGTAATACACGATAATATCACCATTTAATTCCCAATCATCATAGTCAGGGGCACGACCATCGTGTTTTTCACCGGAGGCAAGGGTTTTACCAATCTGTTTGATGAAAATAGCACCTTTTGCTTTGGCAAAGTGATATTCTCTTTCCTTTGGAGTTTTATCAGGATACATGGTTTCCAATTCCTGAGAAGTGATAAACGTAATCTCGTCCGGAAGAATTGGTTCAATGTAATTGTAACGGCGTGACATAAATGCCTCCGTTTCCTTCAGAGCATGATAAACCTTGTTTACCGTATACTCCAGAGTTTCGGTGTTTCGTTCTTCTTTGGAAATCACTTTTTCCCAGTCCCACTGGTCTACATAAATAGAGTGAATATTGTCTGTGTCTTCGTCGCGGCGGATGGCGCTCATGTCGGTATAAAGACCTTCGCCTGAGTGGAAACCATAGCGCTTCAGTGCGTAACGTTTCCATTTCGCAAGAGAATGTACAATCTCCACCTCTTTATCATCTTGTTCTTTTACGCCAAATGCAACGGGGCGTTCTACACCATTCAGATTATCGTTCAGTCCTGTTTCCGGGCGTACAAAAAGTGGAGCCGATACACGTGTCAGGTGTAATGTCTTTGCAAGAGAACGTTCAAAATGGTCTTTGACTTCCTTGATTGCAACTTCTGTTTCACGAATGGTAAGCGGAGAATGATAATTCTCCGGTATCAGTAAATGCTGCATGTCTATCATCCTTTCTATATGGGATAAAATCTCTTTTGACCGTAAGTCATGAATTTAGTGTAGTAGAAGAGTGCAGTAATGTCAATTAGAAATTATTAAGAAATTCGTTATAAAGTATTTAGGGAACCGTCATAAGTTACACATAATTCCGTGATAAAGTCAAGAAAAAGGAATATTTGGAGATTACCATCATAAAATGATAATGTTGGTATTTCCCGTAAGTGGAAAGCCGGTAAATCAGAAGGAGGCCAGCTATGGAACTACAAAAAAAAGAAAATAACGGAAGAAAACCGATTTCGATAGAGGAATATTTGGATAGAAGACAAAAGAAAAGAGAAGAAGAAAAAAATACTTTGCAAAGCACAGAAAAATGCTGTATGATATACAGAGTAACATAAGAATAAAAGGAGATTTTAAATATGAGCACATTGTTAGAAAAATGGAGAGAGACCGCTTACTCACAGGAAGCAGACAGAGCTACTCTTCAGAAGTTCTGGGGAACTTATTTTCAGATTGAGAAAGAGATTTATGAAAAGCTTCTCACCAATCCAGACGAGGAAGTAAGGGGAACTGTGAAAGAACTTGCTGAAAAGTATGGTATTGAAGTGTTTACCATGACAGGTTTTCTGGATGGAATCAATGACAGTCTGAAGGTTGCGAACCCAATTGAGACAATGGATGAAGATACAGAAGTAAACCTGGTATTTGACAAGGAACTTCTCTACAAGAACATGGTAGATGCCAAGGCAGACTGGTTATATGAACTGCCACAGTGGGACAGCATTTTCACAGAAGAAAAGAGAAAAGAACTCTACAAAGAGCAGAAGAATTCCCGTACTGTTCATGTAGAACATAAAGTATATCCGAATGATCCATGCCCTTGTGGAAGTGGAAAGAAATACAAAAAGTGCTGCGGAAGAAATAAATAAATATTTGAAGACCACCTCGGAGCGGCTGTGAGGAGCAGCACGGCAGGATGCCGTTATCATCCGAATGAAGAGACTTCTGGCGGAATTGTAAGTAGTACGGAAGTAAGTGGGGTGGAACCGCGAGTAGATTGTTAGCTCGTCCCTTGCAGTGATGAATTTCACTGTAAGGGACTTTTTTCGTCCGGATCAGGCAGAGGAAGAGCTGCAGAATTGTTTGAATCTTGCAATCTATGTGCTTACAACCTTAAGACTTCAGAATGATGTGATATATCGTCTGTCAAAATGGGATCCGAAAAATACAGATAAATATCTTGGTGATGAAGCATACTGGGAAAGTACACAGGGAGCACTCAGACAGGTATTGCCGGAAAAAGGAATTCCATTTGAAGAAGCAATCACAAAAGAAATTCGCGAAAAAACAATCCGTGAAGAACTGGTAGAAGAATAGAAGTGAATAAATAAGATAAATCCGGGCATAATGATACTGAATTTGGATAAAGAGGAGGAATTATTATGCCAGAATTAAAATGCACTGTTCAGACCTGTATGCACAATCAGGATTTTTATTGTGACCTGGGCGAAATCCGGGTAGGCGGAAGCTCTGCAAGAACAGCAGAGGAGACCAGTTGTGACAGCTTTGAAGAGAGAAAATCAGGAACCTATACAACCAATGCGATTCATGAAGGACAGCCAACTTCGAACGTTGAATGTGAGGCAACCGGATGTAAGTACAATGAGAACTGTCATTGCCATGCCGGAAAAATCAGTGTAGAGGGTGGTCAGGCTTGCAAGTGCTGTGATACAGAATGTGCAACCTTTACCTGTGGATATTAAGTTCACAAAAGAACAGAAAAAAATAAAGAAGTGAAATAAACAAAGGAAAGGAGTCAGGCTGAAGGACATATTGGTCCGGAAGTATGACTCCTTTTTAACAACGGTTGACGAGTGAGTAAGAATATAGTTATAATGATAGGAAATAATTGCAGGAGGATAAGGTGACAGAAATGGAAGATAAAAAAGTAACGGAAGAGCAAAAGAAAAAGGAAGGCGAACAGGAAGAATACATACCTTACTATTCCAGACGCCCACAGTTTGGTAATAAAGGACCGTCAAAAATCAGACAGCAGTTCAGCAATGGCATGACGTATTTCCTCGTGATAGTAACCTGTGTCATTTTCTATTTTGCTTTACTGCGATTTGACATGATAACGAATCTTGTGAAAAGTGTTGTAGACGTACTGAAGCCTGTTATTTACGGACTTGCTTTGGCATATCTGCTGAATCCTATTATAAAATATGTGGATGGTAAGATGAAACCAATACTTGAAAAAAAGATGTCACAGGAAAAGGCAAAGAAATTGTCACGAACAATGGGGATTATATTTGCTCTCATTTTTTTGATTGCCTTAATTGTGGCTCTTTGTAACATGTTGATTCCAGAACTGTATAAGAGTATCCGTGATTTGTTTCTGACTCTTCCAGGACAGATTAATGAGATGGTCAGTCATGTGGAGAATATTCAGAATCAGGACAATACCATCGGAGTTGTTGTGAAAAACGCGATGGAGGAAGGAACGAAGGTTTTTCAGAGCTGGTTCCGTACAGATTTTATGACGCAGGTTAATACGATTATGTCGAATGTGACAGTCGGTATTGTGGGGCTTGTTGTAGAATTTGTAAATTTTATTTTGGGATTGATTGTTTCTGTTTATGTGTTATATGGAAAAGAACGTTTTACTTCCCAGGCAAAGAAGCTGACCTATGCATTTTTGTCTAATGACCATGCGAATATGTTACTTCATCTGACTAAGAAGAGCAATGAAATTTTTGGTGGATTTATTATTGGAAAGATTATAGATTCTGCAATTATCGGAGTACTTTGTTTTATCGGTTTATCCATCCTGCATATGCCTTATACATTGCTTGTCAGTGTAGTAGTTGGAATTACAAATGTGATTCCGTTTTTCGGCCCTTATATCGGAGCTATTCCAAGTGCCATTTTGATTACATTGGAAGACCCGAAAATGGGACTTTATTTCTTAATCTTTATCTTGATCTTGCAGCAGATAGATGGAAATATCATTGGACCTCATATTCTTGGAGACTCCACAGGACTCTCTCCGTTTTGGGTATTGTTTTCTATTTTAGTTGGAGGCGGTCTGTTCGGATTTGTGGGAATGATTATGGGTGTTCCTACTTTGGCGGTGATTTTCTATATTATTGGAATGATAGCGGAGAGAAAATTGGAGAAAAAGAATCTTCCTGTTCCATCGGAGTGTTATGGAGAAACCAGTTATGTAGATGATAAGGGGCAGTTTAACAGAGAAATGGTATCCAAAGTACAGGGGCAGGATGTGGAAGAGACAGAGAAAGAAGAACAGAAGGTCGAATAAGTAAAATAGATAAACAGGACAAGGAGAAGGTGCATGTTATTAGAGAATACTACGATTGAGTTTTTGAATAAGCTGGCATCCGGGGAACCGGTGCCGGGAGGAGGCGGTGCATCTGCTGCGGTGGGAGCTTTTGCAGCTGCGCTTGGAAGCATGGTTTCTAATCTGACAATAGGAAAGAAAAAATATGCGGATGTGGAAGCAGAAGTCACAGCGCTTAAGGAGCAACTGCAAATATTGCAGGAAGAACTGATACACCTTGTGGATAAGGATGCGGAAGCATTTCTTCCATTGGCAGAGGCGTATCGTCTTCCTAAGAATACAGAGGAAGAACAGGCATATAAGGCACAGGTTATGGAGGAGGCTCTTTATGGTGCAAGTGCGCTGCCTATCCAGACAATGGAAATAATTCTGAAGGTGCTGCGGATTTTAGAGAAACTTTCCGGCAAGGGCAGCAGGCTTGCCATCAGCGATGTGGGAGCCGGAGCCTTATTTGCACAGGCAGCTCTGGAGGGTGCGTCATTGAATGTGTATATCAATGCAGGAATGATGAAGAATCAGGAAAGAGCAAGTCAGTTAATCCGTCGGACAGATGACTTGATCCGGGAAGGACGGTTGCTAAAAGATCAGGCTTATAAAGTGGTGCTGGAACAGATCCGCTAAGAATACACCTTGAAAGAACGGAGTATAGAAAAATGGAAAAATTGATGTTAGGAACGGAAGTAGCAAAGGCAATGAAGGAGGCCCTGACTTTGAAGACAGAAAGACTGAAGGGACAGGGAACTGTTCCGTGCCTTGCCATTGTTCGAGTAGGAGAAAGACCAGACGATATTTCTTATGAGCGTGGGGCAAAAAAGAAGATGGAAGGCATTGGAATCGAATGCCGCAGTATTGTTCTGGAAGAGGCGATTTCTATGGTGCGGTTTGAAGAAGTGATAAGGGGATTAAATACGGAGGCAGATGTGCATGGAATCCTGCTTCTTAGGCCACTTCCAAAGCACTTAGATGAGAAACAGGTGAAAACTTGGATGGATCCGGAAAAGGATATGGACTGCATGTGTGACAGCAACATTTTAAAAGTGTTTGCCGGAGAAAAGGCTGATTATGCACCTTGCACAGCAGAGGCTGTTATGGAAATGTTGAATTATTATCAAATTCCACTTGCAGGAAAACAGGTTGCGATTATCGGAAGGAGTATGGTCATAGGGAAACCGCTTGCCATGCTCATGCTTCATGCCCATGCCACAGTGACCATGTGTCATTCACGCTCGGAAGAGATGGATGCTATTTGCAGGAACGCAGATATTCTGGTTGCTGCGGCAGGAAAAGCGAAAATGGTGAAGGCAAAAATGGTGAAAGAGGGTGCTGTGGTAGTAGACGTAGGCATTAATATGGATGAAAATGGAAAATTGTGCGGAGATGTGGACTTTGAGGATGTAGAGACAAAGGTATCTGCTATCAGTCCGGTTCCAAAAGGCGTAGGAAGTATTACTACCTCTGTGCTCGCAAAACATGTTCTTCTGGCGGCGGAGAAATCGATTCGGTAGAAGATGAGAAAGGATGAATATCAGATTCGAATAATGGAAATGAAATTACTGAGAAAAAAACTTGCAATTTGCAAGTTTTTTTTGTACAATAAGAAAAATAATTTAACAAAGTAAAATGTTAAAATAATAACATGAGAAAGCGCGGAGGTTGAAGGAATGTTAGAGGCAGTTAAGGGAGCAATTGAACGGCTCAATGGAGTAGTGTGGGGCTGGCCGATGATTATATTGTTGTTGGGCACACATATCTTTATGACATTTCGAACAGGTGTCATTCAGAAGTATTTATTCAGAGGTATTAAATTATCAGTGGCGAAGGACCCGGATTCTGAGGGAGATGTCAGCCAGTTTGGAGCACTGGCCACCGCGCTTGCGTCAACCATAGGAACGGGAAACATCATTGGTGTAGGAACAGCTGTTGTGATGGGGGGACCGGGAGCTGTATTCTGGTGCTGGCTTACCGGAGTGTTTGGAATTTCTACCAAGTATGCTGAGTCATTACTGTCAGTGAAGTATCGAGTGAAGACGGAGGACGGCAGAATGCAGGGCGGTCCGATGTACGTACTGGAATACGGATTTAAGAATAAGAAGGCTGGAAAGTTTCTGGCACTGATGTTTGCAGCCTTTGGTTCGGTAGCGACAATTGGAACGGGATGTGCCACACAGGTTAATGCCATTGCGGTTGTTTGTAAGGAGAACTTTCAGGCACCTGCATGGATTATCGGTGTGATTCTGGCAATCCTGGTTGGAATCGTTATCTTTGGAGGAATCCAGACCATTTCAAAGGTATGTGAAAAACTGGTTCCACTGATGGCAGCTTTTTATGTGTTTGGCTGCATTTGCATTCTTGTAATGAATTATGATTTTATCATTCCTGCATTACAGGTGATTGTGAAGCTTGCATTTCAGCCAGGAGCAGCACTGGGTGGTCTTGTGGGAAGCGGGATTATGATGGCGATGCGATATGGTATTGCCCGTGGACTTTTTTCTAATGAGTCTGGTATGGGAACTGCACCGATTGCTGCGGCAGCCGCAAAGACAAGAAATCCGGTCAGACAGGCGCTTGTTTCTTCTACAGGAACGTTCTGGGATACAGTAGTTGTCTGCATGATGACAGGACTGGTTCTGGTAACAACGATTATGAAGAATTCGGCTGTGGATGTAACTCATATTGAAGATGGTGGAATTCTGACTACTCTGGCGTTCCGCCAGATTCCGATACTTGGGCCACTGATTCTGGTTGTGGGAATTTTATCATTTGCATTTTCTACTATTATTGGCTGGTTCTATTATGGAGAACGGTGCGTGGAGTATTTAGGGGGTAAGAAAGCCATGATGGTTTATCGTATTTTCTATGTGGGAGTTGCCCTGATTGCACCGGTAATTTCACTGAACTTTATGTGGGTTGTCACAGATACCTTAAATGCGCTCATGGCAATTCCGAACCTGATAGCAGTACTTGCATTATCATCGGTGGTTGTCGGTGAAACGAAGAAATATATCAATGACCTTGACAGACGGGATGACAGTGAGATTCCGGTTGTAAGGTCTTAAGCAAAGAGCACGCAGATGAGAAGTCGGATTTCTGGCGGATTGTCTGCGTGTTTTACTGACGTCCGGAACAATTAGTAATCAGGTGGAGTAATTTACATTGACGGAAAAAACAGAACGTGGTAAGATAGATAACAGACACATAATATTGAAGAATAATTTTGAATAAATACAATATATAGTGAATGGAAGGAGAGAAAATATGGAATTGAAAGATATCCGCGTGGTGAAGAAAGACGGAACAAAAGAAGAGTTTAACGTGCAGAAAGTAATTGTTGCTGTGAATAAGTCTGCCGAGCGTGCATTGATTAAATTTTCAGAGGAAGACCTTCGTTTTATTTGTCAGTTTGTGGAAGAACGGGCAGAGAAGATGGGGAAGAAGCAGATTCCGATTAAGGAAATGCACAATATTGTAGAGGGAGCGCTGGAAAAGGTGAACCCGGCAGTTGCCAAGAGCTACCGTGATTATCGGAACTATAAGCAGGATTTTGTCCATATGCTTGATGAAGTGTATCTGAAAAGCCAGTCTATCATGTATATTGGAGATAAAGAGAACAGCAATACGGACAGTGCACTGGTATCTACTAAACGCAGCCTGATTTTTAATGAACTGAACAAGGAGCTTTATAAGAAATTCTTTTTGACAGTGGAAGAGCTTCAGGCAATCCGGGAGGGATATATTTACATTCATGATATGTCGGCAAGACGAGATACCATGAATTGTTGTCTCTTCGATGTACAGAGCGTGTTGACAGGTGGATTTGAGATGGGAAATCTGTGGTATAATGAGCCGAAGACACTGGATACTGCATTTGATGTAATAGGAGATATTGTGCTGAGTGCAGCAAGTCAGCAGTATGGTGGGTTTACGATTCCAAGTGTAGATGAGATACTGGAGCCTTATGCGGAAAAATCTCATAAGAAACATCTAGAGAAATACAGAGAACTTGGTCTTCCGGAAGAAAAGGTACAGGAAGTTGCCTGGAAGGATTTGGAAAAAGAAATGGAGCAAGGCTTCCAGGGATGGGAATACAAGTTTAACTCGGTTTCTTCCAGCCGAGGAGATTATCCGTTTATTACCATGACGAGCGGAACCAACATCAGCAAATATGGGAAGCTGATTACGAAAACCTTGCTGGAGGTGCGGCAGAACGGACAGGGGAAACCGGGACATAAGAAGCCGGTGCTGTTTCCGAAAATCGTATTTTTATATGACGAAAACCTGCATGGACCGGGAAAAGAAGGGGAAGACTTGTTCGAAGCAGGAATCGAATGCTCCAGAAAGACCATGTATCCGGACTGGCTCAGCTTAAGTGGGGAAGGTTATGTGGCGAGTATTTACAAAAAATATGGAAAAGTTATCAGCCCTATGGGATGCAGAGCCTTCCTTTCACCATGGTATGAACGTGGGGGAATGGAGCCTGAAGATGAACAGGATGTGCCTGTTTTTGTGGGAAGGTTTAATATCGGTGCGGTAAGCCTTCATTTGCCGATGATTCTCGCGAAAGCAAGACAGGAGAGTAGGGACTTTTATGAGGTGCTGGACTACTATTTACAGCTTATCCGTAAGCTTCATATCCGCACTTATGACTATCTGGGAGAGATGCGTGCCTCTACGAATCCACTGGCTTATTGTGAGGGTGGTTTCTATGGCGGGCATTTGAAATCACATGACAAGATTAAGCCACTCTTGAGGTCTGCGACAGCATCTTTTGGAATTACTGCTTTAAATGAATTACAGCAATTGTACAATAAGAAATCATTGGTAGAGGATGGAGCATTTGCAATTCAGACTCTGGAATATATTAACAAGCGTGTAAATGAGTTTAAGAAAGAGGACGGCTATCTGTATGCGATTTACGGAACACCGGCCGAAAATCTCTGTGGTGTACAGGTCCAGCAGTTCCGCAAGAAGTATGGGATTGTAGAAAATGTTTCGGATCGCGCTTATGTAAGCAACAGTTTCCATTGTCATGTGACGGAGGATATTACCCCGATAGAGAAGCAGAATTTGGAAAAGCGGTTCTGGGATTTATCCAACGGTGGAAAAATTCAGTATGTAAAGTATCCAATCAATTATAATGTAGAAGCAGTGAAATCTCTGGTTCGCAGAGCAATGGATATGGGATTCTATGAGGGGGTTAATTTATCTCTGGCTTATTGTGATGACTGCGGACATGAAGAGCTGGCAATGGATGTGTGCCCGGTATGCGGAAGCCACAATCTGACGAAGATTGACCGTATGAATGGTTATCTTTCTTACTCCCGAGTCAAAGGAGATACCCGTCTGAATGATGCAAAAATGGAAGAAATCGCAGAAAGGAAATCAATGTAATGCGTTATCACAATATAACAAAAGATGATATGCTCAATGGAGATGGATTGCGTGTGGTTCTATGGGTTGCTGGATGCGGTCATCACTGCAAAGAGTGCCATAATCCGATTACCTGGGATCCGAAAGGGGGACTTCCGTTTGATGAGGCAGCAAAACAGGAAATCTTTGAAGAGCTGGGAAGACCCTATATCAGTGGGATTACATTTAGCGGTGGAGACCCACTATATCCGGCAAATGTGGCAGAAGTGACCGCTCTCGCCAAAGAAATCAGAGAACGATTCCCGGAGAAAACCATTTGGCTTTATACGGGTGGGCTTTGGGAAGATGTGTGTAAGATGGAAATTATCCACTACATCGATGTACTGGTAGACGGAGAATTTGAGATAGAACGAAAGGAACTGAATCTTGAGTGGAAGGGAAGTGCCAACCAGAGAGTGATTGATGTACCGGAAACATTAGAAAAAGGAGAGATACAATTACATGAAGAGAATCGCTAAGTTTGAGAAGGTTAGTTTGAAGAGATTTACGGAAGACTGGAAAGATACCTTCGGAGGGAAAACAACGGACGAAGAAATTGTGGCTATTTATGAAGCCATTCAGCTTCCGAAGCGGGCAACTTCCGGAAGTGCGGGATATGATTTCTATGCACCGGAGACTTTCGTGGTGGAACCGGGACAGACGATTAAAATTCCTACCGGAATCCGCGTGAAAATGGATGAAGAATGGGTTTTAAAATGCTATCCGAGAAGCGGTCTTGGTTTCAAATATCGATTGCAGCTGAACAACACGGTGGGAATTATAGACAGTGATTATTATTACTCAGACAATGAGGGACATATTTTTGCAAAGCTTACCAACGATACCAACGAAGGAAAGACGGTGGAGCTGAAAAAAGGAACCGGATTTATGCAGGGAATCTTTGTGGAATATGGAATTACAGTAGATGACGATGCCACAGAGAAGAGAAATGGCGGACTCGGAAGTACAACAAAATAAAAAGAATACAAAGAAGAAAAATGGCAGTGTCAACCGCGTGGAAGACATTGCCATTTTTAGACTTATGGAATTTGCTTGAAGTTCAATTCATAGACCTTCACCGGGCGCCCCTTGGAATTGGATGTTTTGGTATAGGCAATCCGGGCACATTTTCCTTTTTCCAGGTTCTGAAGAATCCGGTTTGCATTACGGATGGTCACGCCAAAACGGGATGCCAGATCCTGTGTGGTTACTTTGTTCGTTCCGGCCAGCTTCTGGTAGGAAATCAGTTTTTGAATGGTAATCGTAGAAAGCTTGCACTGCTTTGCGATGCGGATTACATTCTGGCTGGAAGTATTTTCAATTACAATTCGTTTTTCGGAACCAAGAGGTCCGATTAAATCACCATTTTCATTTTTAATAAAGCTGTGACCTGCAAAACGTGCCTCGCGGGCAGCGTGTTCTGAATTTACCAATGCATCATTTAAGGTGGTGCCGATTCCATAGCCGACACTGCATTCAAACGGTAGTGTAGATTCCAAGTATCCGTTGAGCTGGCAGGAATGATAATGGTCTGTGATAGAATCCAGTACTTGTGCCGTGGTAAATAAAATATATCCGTCTTCCTGTTTCTGAATCATGGATTCTATCAGATTTTCCCGCAGAAATGCTTCAATACTGCTATGAAGAAGTTCCATATTCTCCGGGGTAATATATTCGGAGCTGCGTGGAGAGATATTAACCACTGTGGAACGGTTTGCCAACAAATGATTCATTTCGATTTTTACATACAGCTCATGAAACAGGGAACTTAAGGTCAGGTCTGATGGGAACGGGTAAGTATATGGAATATGATGTTCCTCTAACATAGGAATGATATTAGTAAACTGGCAGATTACCATATCCACCTTGTTTTCTCTGTAGGCTTGAACAATATGCTCCACCATCTCATTTTCTACCTGAAGCATTTCTTTGGCTGAAGTATGTTCAATACGGTTATTCAATTTGGAAATGAATTCCTTAGATTTGATACGCTTCATAAAATCTTCAGCGCTGTCATTTTCATGGATAAATACCATGAAGTCCATAAGAATCCGGTCCAGTTTCTGCTCTTTATTATCAATGATAATATCTAAAATAGTCTTATATAATCCCTCTAAGTCTACCTGAAAGGATACGATAGGTCTGGTGATAGTATGGGGAACTGCTTTGATGGCTGATTTCGCCATTCGTCCACTGACCAGAAAGCCATCGGCCTCCTCTGCATATGCGTCATACACAGAAGGGATGTGCTTGAAATTATCATAAGTTGTCAGAACCAGGTCGCAATCTGGTTTCAGACGGGCCACTGCCTTTTCGATAAAAGGGGACAAAAAGTGGCTGGATATCACTACAATTTTCGCTCTCATTTCTATTCCTCCATCTGTGATTATAGCATACTTTCTCAAAAGGGTCAAAACATACAAATTACAAATAATTTTTCTAATTTTCTTGAAATTACAAAAAATTACATAAAAAAAGAAAATAGACATGTATAAATGAATAGAAAAATAAAAAATGAAGATACTATTAAAAAAATATTGACACAATTAAAAAACTATGATATATTCCTAGTGATAAATATTCCATAAATGTTCCATAAATGAAAATTAGCGTTCTAAAAGTATTCTTTAAATAAAAAATTAGAAAAAGAAGAAAAAAATGCATGATTTTCTAAAATAAGGAGGAAAACATATGAATTACTATGAAAGAGCACTTGAGTTGAAGGAAGAAACGATTGAAAATCGTCGTTATTTCCACACCAATGCAGAAGTAGGTCTTGATATGCCAAAGGCAAAGGCTTACGTCATGAAGAAACTTACTGAGTATGGTTTAGAACCAAAGGAATGTGGTTACGGTGTAACTGCAACATTAGGTAAGGGAGGCAAAGTTCTTTTGCTCCGTGCAGATATGGATGCACTTCCAATGCCGGAAGAAAGTGGAGAACCATTTGCATGTCCAACAGGAAAAGAAGCACACACATGTGGACATGACTTCCACGCAGCTATGTTACTTACTGCAGCAAAGATGCTGAAGGAAAATGAAGCAGAATTAGAAGGCACTGTAAAATTCATGTTCCAGCCGGCAGAAGAGACCTTCCAGGGTGGAAAGAACATGCTTGAAAATGGCATTCTTGAAAATCCACATGTCGATGCAGCACTTGCTTACCATGTATCTCCTGGAAAAATGCCAGTAGGTATCTACATGTACAACAGTACAGGGACAATGATGTTTTCCGTAGATGGATTCAAGATTACAGTAACAGGTAAAGGTGGTCATGGAGCATATCCACATACATCCATCGACCCAATCAACATTGCAGTTCATGTTTACCTTGCACTGGAAGCTCTGATTGCCAGAGAAGCAGACCCGAACAAAGCATGCGTTCTTACAGTTGGTCAGTTTACTGCAGGTACAGCAGAAAATATTATTCCAAATAATGCTGTAATGAAAGGAACCATCCGTACAAACGATAAGACAAACAGAGAGCTTCTTGTTCGCAGAATGAAAGAAGTTGCAGTCAAAACAGCAGAAGTATATGGAGGAACAGCAGAAGTAGAAATGCTTTCTGAAGTACCACCACTCATCTGCGATCCAAAGCTTACAGAAGAATTTGTTGGATACATGAAGGAATTAAATATTCCTGGAGCAATGCCTTATCCGGGAATCTCAGCAAGTGCTTCCGAAGATTTCGCAAGCATTGCAGAGAAAGTTCCAAGTACATTTATGTATCTTTCAGCAGGATACACAGATGGAAGAGGACAGTATCCAGCACATAATCCAAAAGCACAGTTCAACGAAGCTGTTTGCCCAATCGGTTCAAGCTGTCTGGCACACTGCGCTACACAGTGGTTAAAGAATAACAAATAGAAGAATAAAGAGTAAAGTTTCTTAGAGAAACAGGAGGAAATGAATATGAGTAAAGAACAGCAGGCTCAGGCACAGCCACAGCCACAGGTGGCAATTCCATTGCCGAAAGGAAAGAAAAATGCCGTTCAGCTCGGATGCATCTGCATGATGCTTGCCGTAGCAATGTACGGTCTTGTATTTGCAACACTGACATCCCCGATTCTGAAAAGCGTTGACGCAATGGGATATGTAGGTTTGTTCGCTACCCTTGGAGCAATTGGTGTATCCATCATGACTCCAATCGGTGGAAAGCTTGGTGACTTAATTGGTAGAAGAAATATCGTAGTGATTCCAGGAATCATCTGTGCAGTTGCAGGTTTTGGATTTGCATTTGTAAGATCTCTGATTCCACTTATGATTCTCAGACTGATTGTCAGCCTTGCACAGGGTGCATTTACAGCGGCACCTTATATTATTGCAGGTCTGATTAATGAAAGAAAAGATGTTCCGAAAGCAATGGGTATGCTTGCAACAGCTGTCGCTGTTGGTGGATTCGGCGGAAGTATTATCGCTGGTGTCTTAACAGATATGGGACTTCTTACAGTGGCAATCATTATGCCGGCTATCCCATTAATTCTTGGTGTTGTTTTAATCGGATTAAATATGCCAAACCAGAAACGTGAAGGTAAAGTAGTAATCGACGTTAAGGGAATGGTTGCATTAATCGTAGCACTTGCCGGTATCTTACTTGCCCTGAACTTCGGTTCTTCTGTAGGATGGACAAATCCTGCAATTATCGCTGGATTTGTAATCGGTATTGTCGCACTTGTTGCACTTGTTAAGATTGAAGAAAAAGCAAGCGAACCACTGATTCCGTTAAAGTTATTTAAGAACAAGAATTACACAGTTCTTCTTATTGTAGGATTTATCTGCTATTTCTATCTGAACGCTATGAACGTATACGCACCAATCGGAGCTATGCAGGTAATGAAAGCACCTGCAAGTGCTGCCGGAGCTCTTCAGATGCCACGTACAATTATAACCATTCTGCTTCCGACAATCGTCGGCGCATGGGTTGGTAAGAAAACAGGAAATGCATGGAAAGCAATGGCTATCGCTACAGGATTTGTTGCAATTCCAATGGCTATCATGGCAGTTATGACAAATTCAAGTGCGTCAATCATTATCTACTTTGTAGCGTTGTCAATCACAGGTATTGCAGAAAGCTTCCGTGCAGTTTCCATCACTCCTACTGCGCAGGGCATGTTGGCTCCGGAAGATATGGGTGTTGGTACTGCTCTTGTAAACTTTGCAAACTCACTGGCAGGAACAATTGCAGCAGCAGTATATGCAGTAGCGTATAACGCAAGTACAGCATCAGATCCAACAAATCCAGTTTTGATCCAGAGTGGTGTAAAATCAGTATTCACGACAGCAACTGTTGTTGCTGTAATCGGTCTTCTTCTGGTACTCTTTGTAGTAAAACCACAGATGTCAAAGAAAGAAGCAAAATAAGAAGTGTAATAATACAAAAAGTTTTTTACATAACATAATAAGAAAATATGCGTTGCGGAGAAGCAACGCATATTTTTTTGTGCTTTGGGAAATCTATTTCCATATGGAGGAAATGGACTATGGAACAACAGTTGGTAGATAGCAAAATAAAAGAGAACGTGGAAATGATGAACCGGCTTCTGCCTGTGAAAGAAAGTTTTGATATTGTAGAGCGGAATATGCTAATCGGTGGAAGAAAAAGCTGTCTTTATTTTATCAATGGATTTACCAATGATGAATCGGAACAAAAAATTATAGATTTCTTTTATGGCATACAGGAAGAGGGTATGCCGGAAGACATCTATGCTTTTATAGAGCAATGTGTGCCTTATACAGAGGTAGAAGTTATTAATGATTATCATGTTGTGTTAAAAAACCTGTTTTCAGGTGTAAGCTGTCTCTTTATTGATGGTTATCAGGGATGTATCGCAATTGACTGCCGTACTTATCCGGCAAGAAGTGTGGAGGAACCGGAGAAAGATAAGTCCCTCAGAGGTTCCAGAGATGGATTTGTGGAAACCATTGTATTTAACACGGCCCTTATCAGAAGGCGCATCCGGGATGAGCATTTGATTATGGAAATGAGCGAGATCGGAACCAGTTCCAGAACGGATGTGGTCTTAAGTTACATGTCTGACCGCGTGGATAAGGAGCTGCTGGAAAATGTACGGAATCACCTAAGGCAGATTGATGTGAGCGAGCTGCGGATGAACCAGCAGAGCCTGGCAGAAGCACTCTACAGACGAAAATGGTTTAACCCATTTCCAAAATTCAAATTTACGGAGCGCCCTGATACAGCCACGGTCTGTCTGATGGAAGGGAAAATCTGTATTTTTGTGGATAATTCACCGTCTGCGTTGATTCTGCCTACTTCCATTTACGATATGATAGAAGAAGCAAATGACCATTATTTTCCACCCATTACCAATATTTATCTGAAGATTTCCAGAGGTATTATTACGTTTCTGACGATCTTTCTGGTTCCGTTTTTCTTATTATTGTGTCAGAACCCGGAGTGGATTCCGGATTATCTGCAATTTATCACGATTGATGACCCGATTAATGTACCACTGATTTTTCAGATTCTGATTCTGGAACTGGCAATTGACGGTCTACGTTTGGCGGCTTTAAATACACCGAGTATGTTAAGTACACCGCTCAGTGTGATTGCAGGTATTGTCATGGGCGAGTTTTCTGTAAAATCAGGTTGGTTTTCTTCGGAAGTTATGTTGTATATGGCATTTGTATCGGTAGCAAATTATACTCAGCCAAACTTTGAACTTGGCTATGCCTTAAAGTTCATGCGACTTATGCTGCTGGTTTTGACCGCTTTGTTCGATTTGACGGGATTTGTCATAGGATGCGTGATTGTGATTTGCAGTATTTGCTTTAACAAAACCTTATCAGGGCGGAGTTATTTGAATGTGAAGCTAAATTAATGGTAAATGAGGGGGAAAATTCCCTGACAATAAATTGAATTAAAGAGAATTTTGATGTATAATAAACGCCATGTGAATGAAAGAAAAAAGAGGATGTAGCAAAGATGGAACAAAACGATAAGATGGGGACGGCTCCCCTTGGAAAACTGGTTATGAGTCTGGCACTTCCGGCAGTGGCAGCTCAGCTGATTAATGTACTATATAATATTGTAGACCGAATCTACATTGGTCATATTGCAGGATATGGCGCATTGGCTTTAACGGGAGTAGGAGTCACAGCTCCTATTCTCACCATGATTTCTGCATTTAGTGCATTTGCAGGTGCAGGTGGCGCTCCCCTTGCCGCAATTGAAATGGGGAGAAAAGACAAAGAGGCTGCAGAACGGATTATGGGAACCAGTACCGCACTTTTGCTTGTGTTTTCCGTGATTCTCACGGTTGGATTTCTGGTATTTAAGACACCGGTTCTGTATATGTTCGGGGCAACGGAAAACACCATTACTTATGCAGAACAGTACATATCTATTTACCTGATTGGAACGATTTCAGTACAGCTTGCGCTGGGACTGAATATGTTTATCAGTGCCCAGGGAAGTGCGACGGTTGCCATGCTTTCAGTGTTGATAGGAGCAGTGATTAATATTGTGCTGGATCCGATTCTGATTTTTGCCTGTGATATGGGTGTGCGCGGAGCAGCTCTTGCAACGATTATTTCTCAGACAGTCAGTGCCATATGGGTAGTGAGCTTTTTAATGTCAGAGAAAAGTCTGATTCGGTTGCAAAGGAAAAATGTACGGTTTAGCAGAAAACTGATTGGACAGATTGGGGCGCTTGGGATTTCACCGTTTATTATGCAGAGTACAGAAAGCTTTGTGCTGATTACATTGAATAGTGGCTTGAAGAATTATGGCGGAGATTTGCATGTAGGAGCCATGTCTATTCTGACCAGTGTGATGCAGCTTATTTCTATTCCGGTTCAGGGGATGAATCAGGGAATCCAGCCGATTATCAGCTATAATTATGGAGCGGGAAATAAGAAGCGTGTGACGGGAACTTTTAAGATTATGATTGCAGCGGCACTGACTATATCTCTCTTAATGGGTGGAACTGCGGTGCTTAAGCCATCTGTTTTTAGCAGTTTGTTTACGAACAAGACAGAGCTGCTGGAAGTGACGAATCAAGTTATGCCTATCTATTTCTTTGGGATGACTATATTCGGTGTTCAGATGGCATGTCAGTCTACATTTGTGGCTCTTGGTCAGGCCAAGGTATCTCTGTTTATTGCCCTTTTAAGAAAGGTCATTCTTCTGATTCCACTGGCTATTATATTGCCTAGGTTCTTTGGCGTAATGGGCGTGTACTACGCAGAGCCTGTAGCAGATATTACTTCGGTTACAGTGACGGTTATTATGTTTATCATTACCTGGAATAAGGTATTACGGAATTGGAATAAGAAAGGAAAATAGGATGAACGAAATGAGTAAACAAACAACTATGATAAATCTTCAGAAAGCGGAGTCGGTGTATTGCCTTGTATCTTTGTGTACAAGTGAACCGTATATTGTATGTGATGCGGAAACTTATGATGACCAGATTTATATTTATTTTGATAAAGACACAGCCCAGGTGGAAGCTACAAGGCTTATGGGAGAAAAAATCCCGGTAAAGATGATTACAGTACCGAAGAATATTTATCTGCCATTCTACAGTAGTTTGTTTTCTATGGGTGTGAACCGGCTTGTTGTGGATCATGGCACAGAAAATGAAATCGGTATTCAGTTAAATGAACTGATTAAACGTTCAGAAAAACAAGATGATGGTGAAAAGCCTATTGTAATTGAAAATCCGGAATTGCATCTGACTGCCCTTTATTATATGCAGGAAGTAAAACGGGATGCGAAAGCGCAGCAGAGAGACGATGTGAAAGAATTATTCGAAGAATTGCTGAATCATTTCCAAAAGGGAAAGTATCTGATTCCGGCAAAAGGAGACTCAAAAGAAGTGCCACTTCTGAGACAGCAAAATGGAAATACTTTTTATCCGATTTTTACAGATTTGATGGAGTTCCAGAAGTTCTGTTCGGCACACAAAGAGGAAAAATGGCAGTCGGGAATCATTGAGGCTCAGAATTTACATAAAGTAATGCCGGATGGAGTGAAGGGAGTTACTGTAAATCCTATGGGAGTGAATTTGCTGCTTCAGATGGTAAAGAAATAGAAAAATAGCAGAGCGGGAATCAGAATGAAGAAAGCCAGAGGAAATCTGAATGCAATTTATATTTCAGAAAGACTGCAGGAGTGTCTGCGCCCAATTTCGAAATGTGCGATAACGACCATAACTGCACCAATGGGGTACGGGAAAACAACTGCAGTCAACTGGTATCTGACGAAACAATTAAAAACAGAGCAGGTAGTGCTGATTCGAATCAGTATTTATTCTGATAATCTTTCTGTTTTTTGGAAAAGTGTGCAACGGGCATTTGCTTTTTCGGGGCTGCACATTCTGGATGAATATGATTGCCCAACGGATGCAGCATCAGCCGGTGTTTTGGCGGATGTTCTCTGCCACGCCATGACGGGGGAACGAAACTATTATATTTTTATTGATGATTTTCACTTGTTAGGGGATGAAAGGGTGGCAGACTTCCTGGGCGTGCTTGGGAATATGCTGCCTTTGAATGTGCACCTGATTGTCGCAAGTCGGGCAAATGTTTTGCGGGGAAATGTAGTGCTCCGTCTGGGAAGTAAATTATACAGGCTGAGTGGGGAAAATCTACGCTTAAATGCAGAAGAATTGTCCGTATATGCTCAAAAATGTGGGATCAGTCTGAATGCGAGCCAACTGAGTGAACTTCTGCATTCCAGTGAAGGATGGTTTTCTGCTGTGTATCTGAACCTTTGTGCATTTGAAAAAAAAGGACAATTGCCGGATAAGCAGTCGGATATTTATGATATGTTTTCTGCGTCCATGATTGATCCGCTTCCAGAGGAACAACGGGAGTTTTTGATCGTGATGGGACTTGCGGATGAATTTACCATTGATATGGCAAAAGCTATCACCCAAAGGGAGGATACAGAAGCCATTCTTCTGGCTCTTATGAGGGAAAATGCTTTTGTTAAATGTCTTGCAGATGGTAGAAATTATCGTTTTCACCATATGATGAAAAGCTGTGCAGAAGGTCTTTTCCATGAATTGCCGATGGAAAAACAGCGTACATATCAGGAGCGTTATGGAGATTGGTATCGGGCAAATGGACTTTATCTCCATGCATTGAAAGCATACAGGGCGAGTGAAAAATTTGATTTTCTGCTTGCTGTTATCCGGGAGGATGCCGGGATTCAACTCGCTTCGTTGAAACCATCGGAAGTACAGCAATGGCTGGAGGAATGTCCGACATCGGCGCTAAAGGAACATCCGTTTGCTATTCTGGTTTTGATGCGCAGTATGTTTAACTGGAAACAGATTTCCAAAATGATGGAATTAAAGGGACTGTTGATGGAGGCAATTGCGGAGCATCCTGAATGGACTCCGGATGAGGTGGGCAATCTGACGGGTGAATGTGACTTGATCATGAGTTTTCTGATGTATAATGATATTGGTAAGATGAGTCTTCTTCACCAGAGTGCCAGTGCAAAGATGACACGTCCTGCCATTAGCATCCAAAGTCAGGGAGGATGGACATTTGGTTCGCCTTCTGTGCTGATGATGTTTCACAGAGAGCCGGGTGATTTGGCGAGAGAATTGGAAAAAATGAATGACTGTATGCCACATTATTACAAGATAACCAATGGACATGGTCAGGGAGCAGAACGGATTATGGACGCGGAAGCAGCCTTTATGCAAGGTCATTTTACGGATGCACAGATTAAGCTGGAAGGTGCATATGCACAGATAGAAGGAAATGGACAGGAAAGCATTTCACTGTGCTGTGATTTTCTGGCCCGGAGGATGTCTGTTTGCAGTAATGTGAAGATGAGGATGCCATTATCTATGCGAAGGGAACAATTGGTGCGTGGGCATAATATGGCATGGGTTTCTATTTTTGACAGCCTTTGTGCATATTGTTATGCACTGGAGGGGGAGAAGGAACGGATTCCGGAGCTTTTTCGGGAGCATCAATTGTCAAAGGTTAATTTTCTTGCACCGGGGAAACCTATGATGGATATGATTGAGAATCAGGTATATCTGGTTCAGGGAGCGTATGCAAAGGTACTTGGAAGAGGCGAACAGATTCTTGCTGTCTGTCAGGGGATGCATTATGGTCTTGTGGCTCTTCATGTGAAAATCCAGATGGTGGCAGCATATGAAAAGCTTGGAAAGAGTGGAGAGGCGCGGTCCCTTCTGAAGCTGGCACTTAAGGATGCTTTGTCAGATGAGCTGGTGATGCCTTTTGTGGAGAATTATCAATACTTATCAGAATTACTGGAAGGACGTTATCCAGATGAGTGGTTTGCATTTTTGTCAAAAATTATAGAACTTGGCAGAGACTATGAAGAACAACGAATAAAACGGATGCTGGAAAGAAAACGTCCGGAATGCATGAATATGTTGACAGACCGAGAAATAGAAATTGCTGAACTGATGGCTATACGCCTGAGTAATAAGGAAATTGCCGCAAAGCTGTTCTTGTCTGAAGGAACCATCAAGCAGTATGTGAATCAGATATATGCAAAATTACATATTGATGGAGATACCCGAACCAAACGTGCCCGGCTTCTGGAACGGATGGAAGAAACGAAAAATCAAAATTAACCTTTGGTTAGTATCTTTTTAAAAGTTCATCGTATACATTATGTATATGGTGGATTTTTTTTACAATGACATGGAAGGAGAGAAAAAGATGGGAAAGTTATGTAAGGTGACAGGAATACTACTTATACTCATAGGTTTTATCGGAAACATGATTCCTCTGATTATTTTAGGCCTTCTTGTGATGTTTGGCGGGGACAAGATAGTGGAGAATCGCCAGAGCAGAGTACGGGAACAGGTGGAGGAACCTGTCATACGTGAGGTGCTTGATTCTATGTTTCAGGGTGTCCGGTATCAGGAGTCGGGTTCCATTTCCAAAGGCACCATAGACAGTGCACATATGATGTTTTGGAACAATTACAACGATGCAGAAGGTTCCATGCGTGTTGATGCCACATACAGAGAAAGAGCAGTAGAACTGGGTAATGTGACTCTGAAGCAGTTGGATGATATCTGGGATGAGGATATGAATATGTACCGTCAGTCAAGTATGGTTTGCTTTCAGGGACAGTGGTTTTTATGTGATACTGGAAAAGAGCATATGGCAGATGTTCAGATTGCAACGTCCACAAGGCTTGACAGACTGCTTCGGGCTGATACGATTCAGATGCAGCAGGAAGCCTTTGATAAGCGGTTCCGTGTTCGCTCATCGGATGAACAGGAGGCATTTCGCATTCTGACTCCGCGTATGATGGAATATATTTTGAAAATGGCAGATAACTGTGACGGAAGTTTATACATCAGTTTTCTGAAGAATGGCTTTGTACATGTTGCAGTTCAGACAGAACGGGATTTTCTGAACACGAAAACACTTTTCACAGATGTGGAAAGTGTGAGGAAATCCTTTGAAAGGCAGGTGCGCTGGTTTACAGATTTTGTAGATGAAGTGATGGATTAAACTTCCTTTTCCAATTCTGCGTGATAATCCCGGATGATATCAGCCAGAGTGACTGTTTTGAGACTTTCCGCCAGTGCTGATTCAAATGTAGAATAGGATTTGTGCAATACAGAGTCAATATTCCGTCCTACAGGACAGTAAGGGGATGGATTGGAATGAATATGAAAAATATTTTTACAAAATTCTGGTTTGACTGCGTTACAAACCCTGTATACGGTAATTTCCTGTGGCGGAAGATTCAGAGTGGCACCTCCGGTGCCGCTTTTTATTTGGATAATCCCATTTTTCTTCAACGAACTCATAATGCTGCGGATTGCTGCGGAATTTGAGCCTGTTGAGAGGGAAAGCTTCTCACTTGTTACTTTCTGTTTTTCCCCAAATTCGTAAATAACAACAAGGCAATGAAGTGCCAGTGACGATTTAACAGGTAATTGCATAGAGCACCTTCCTTTTATCTATGAATGATACTTATTTTATCATGTTTTTTAATAGGTGTAAATATTGACGTTACATCTTTCACGTGATAAACTAGATGTAAATTGAAAAATTACAACGAAAGGATGAGAGAAAGATGAATCAGATTGTGGAGATGATATTCAGTCCTACAGGAGGAACAAGAAAAGTAGCAGATAAGCTTGGAGGATGTCTGGGAGAAGTCAAAGATGTGGTAGATTTGACTCGCTATGGGGTGAATTTCTCAGATGTGAAAATAGAAAACGAAGATCTTGTGGTGGTTGCGGCACCGGTGTTTGAGGGCGTGATACCAGATCTTGCTATTGAGAGACTGAAACAGGTGAAGGGAAATGGGGCAAATTGCGTTGTGGTAGCCGTTTATGGAAACCGCGCATATGATGATGGACTGATTGAATTAAAAGATACAGCAGAACTGTGTAATTTCAAGGTGATTGCATCCATTGCGGCTGTAGCGGAGCATTCGATCATGCGCCAGTTTGGGGTAGGAAGACCAGATGCAGATGATGAAAAAGAACTTCAGGAATTCGCTGATAAAATATTAGTAAAACTCTCAGAAAATAACGGAATCAGTACAGACTATTTTGTACCTGGCAATCATGAATATAAGAGACTGGGCAATTTAAGTGTTGTACCAAAAGCAAACAGAAAATGCACGAAATGTGGAAAATGTGCAGATGCCTGTCCAACGGGTGCGATAGATATGAATGACATCAAAACTGCTGACAGTGACAGGTGTATCAGTTGTATGGGATGTATCGCTGCCTGTCCGGTCGGGGCAAGAAAGTTAAACAGTTTATTTCTGACAGCAGCTTCTATGAAGATGAAAGACCTGTTGTCTGGAAGAAAACCAAATGAAATCTTCTTATAAATCTATATAAAATTTTGAATCTGCGGCAAAAGACTTGCCGCAGATTTTTATCTATGTTATTCTGATAAAAAGCATTATTTTTCTGACATTCTGGCGGAAACGCATTCGGACTACATTTCTAAGGTCTTATTTATGAAATCTCAATGCTTTGTTACCAATCAATAGAGCAGTGAGATATGAATAAGAAACAGGTGAAAGTGCATTTGTGAAAAGTTTCGTTTTGAACTTGTCCATGTTTGTTTTATATCTCCTGCGTGTACAAAAGGAGGAAATTTATGGCGAAAAGAAGAAAAACGCAAGCAAGAACAAATGTAAGGCGGGACTATAAGGCTCGGTTATTTGAAATGATTTTCCGGGAAAAGGAAGAATTGTTGGGACTATATAATGCAGTAAACGGAACGAATTATTCAAATCCGGATGAACTGGAAATAAACA
>CAJMSZ010000026.1 GCA_905216215.1 uncultured bacterium
CTTCGTACTCTTCTTCGTCTTCGTACTCTTCTTCGTCTTCGTACTCTTCTTCGTCTTCGTACTCTTCTTCGTCCTCGTACTCTTCCTCGTCTTCGTACTCTTCCTCGTCCTCAGACTCTTCATCGGAATCATCATCAAGAATCATACCTTCGATTAATGCACCTTTGTTTTCAATTTCGTCCTCATCTACAGCTTCAATAAATTCATCCTCTTCAAAATCATCCACTGACTCTGCAGGCTCATCGGTTTCCAGTTCTTCCATTAATCTACGAATATCATCTGATAAAGCAGACTGTGTTTCAACTTCTTCCTTTTCGGCCCCTTCCTGCTCTTTCTTAGCTGCCTTTTCACGGTCAATTTCAGTCTGATTCTGTTCAATAATCTTTGCATTCTCACGCTGTGTGACTTCCCAGTTTGCCAGAATTTCTTCAATCTTCATCTGACCGGTAGCTTCTATATTTTCCTTCGCAGGCTGATTCATTCGATTAATTTCATCAATATCAGCGCCATTTGCAACAGCCACACCAGCTTTTAATATATCTGCCAGATTATCACCACTTATTGTTGTAACAATCTCAGATGTATTTTCTATCTTTGTTCGTGGTGCTGCCACCTGAGAGCTCTCATTCGGCACGCTGTCCAAGTCCGGTGTTTCAAGATTTCTCAGAGGTTCTGGTAAATCCGGAATCTCAATGGTTCCGGTCACATGTACATTTTCACGAATCTTCTGTGCAATCTCAGGAGATGGCTCTGCAATTTCTTTTGGTTTCTTAAATAAAGGCTTTTTCTTATATTGGTCACTAATCGCATTCTGTCTACGATTATTATACTTTTCCTGCTGTATAGGAGTAAGTGGCTTAAACCGCATCTTCAACTCCATAGCTGCATACACATATCTGCCTTCACTAAACCATAAGATTAAGTCATCACATTCTTCCAGACATTCTGCCTTCATACCAGCTTCACAATATAGTTTTGCAAGCTCGTAAGCCCATTTTTCTACATATTCAGCCCGTTTAAAATCTTCCAAGGCTTCAATCTGTTGTGTAAGTGGTGCCTTCTGTGCCCTCAAAATCTTATATCTCAAAATATACTGATTTGGATCCTTCGGTGCCATTCTCACAAATTCTTCATAACAATCCATTGCTTCATCGAACAATCCAAGCTTCACAGATAAATCGCCTATTTGATATACGATTTTCCTACTGGATGGAGCCTTGTCGTAAGCTATGAACAAAATATCCCGTGCCTTCTGAAGCTCATTCATATTCTCATAAATTTCGCTTACTGTCATCAGCATCTGCATATTTTTGACCTTTCGCCAGTCAATCGTATCTGCTATTTCCATAGCCTGCTTATATGACTTCTGTTCAACATATTCAAGCATTTGCTCTGTTTTCATTCGATATTCATATTTATCCAAACTTTCTCACCTCATACTAGTTATTTTCTTTTCGGTAAGTGTATACAGTTTTACTAAGTAAGTTTAACATACTCGTTAGTCAAAGTCAAAAAATACAAAGAATTTTTTCATCTTTATTAAGTAAATGTTACAAATATATATCAAGCACCAAAATACTTATATCTTTATACTGTGTTCATTTCTTGCAAAACTATGAGAAATACGCTTCGCGAGTTTCTCAAGTTATCGCGGCAGTCGCCAAGGTCTCGTGCAAGCACGGACTTTGGCTCGTTGCTCGCGTAAATCAAAAAATATCACTCAAATATTTTATACTTGAGTGATATTTTTATCTTATTCAATTATATTATTTTCTTTTTAATCGGAGGAATCCTTTGATTCTCTTTCCTATAAGGTTCTATATAACCCGGCCACTTAACGGTCAATTATGATTATATACATTACAATTTAAAGTTCGAACCTTTGTCTACTATATACCCTTTACCTTCTTTACGATAACTGGCACTCGCCCTTTGATATTTCTTTACATATCCTGGACACTTTAAATTGCTGTGGTATTCGCTCAATATGTATGCAAACTATGAATCTTTGTATTATTTTTTCGGCTTTTTGCTTCCCCGATACTTTTACTACTCGCTTTTTATCTTGCCGATTATACTCTATCTATGGTAAAGGCCCATCTTATAGGAACATTCATTTGCCATACCACTAACATATTGAGTTGTCATCGATAAACTATCCAACGGTCTGAGCCCTCCTTATCTCCTTATTTTCCAAAGTTAAATCATTTTCTACTTTCCACTCTTCTCTTCATACGAATCAAATAGTCTCTTTATAAAATTCGTTCAATACTTCCGGATTATCAGTTATAAAGATATTTTATATACTTCATCCACAAAACGCTTATAAACAAAATACATCTTTTCTCTTTAAAACTTTCTAGTCTTCAAATATTAAATGGTTTTATTCTCTATTTTCCGTTCGATTCTTCTTGTATGAAATCGATTATGGAGTTAAAAAACTATCTTGAAATTTCCTTTCTCGTTAGAAATTTCTTCTCTTTTGGATTGATTAAATCATATCATTTAATACTTATTTTGTCAATACTATTTTAGATATTTTTTATATTTATTTTTCTTTTCGCTTATTTTATATGTTATTGTCAGATATTTTAAAAGGAGCAAATTGCTTTGCCCCTTTTCGTTAATTCATTAATTATTTTTCGTTGCTTTATAATAATTAATCAGACATCCTTTTAAGATAATCTCACGTTCCGCATCCGTCAGTTCACCCAATCGAAACTGAACTTCCTTTAACGTATCTCCGACAACATAAGCACGGATCACATCCTGCTTTGTTTCCACTGCCTTACGGATATCAGGTACGAAAATATAATCGCCATTTTTAAAAGAAAGTGCGGTATGTTCTTCTTCTGTGATGAACGGAAGCATTCCCCAGTTAATCAGGTTGGAACGGTATCTCTTTGTTGCATATTCATTTGCAATATTTGCCCAGCCACCAAGTACCTTCTGGCAGGAAGCTGCCTGCTCACGCGCAGAACCATCACCAGGTTTTACAGCAAAAATCGTACTTCCGATTCCCAGATTTCCCTTTCTGACTTCAGGGTATGTCTGATTGACGACCTCCATCACCGCTTTCAGTTCTTCCAGTTCATTTAGCGGACAAGTACCTGCTTCAATGGCTTTCTGCGCTTTCTGAACCGCCTTGGCACGTTCCACATAGGCAGGGTCTTTTCTGGAAAGTGCAAATTCTGCCAGTCCAAGCGGATTCGAACGATAAGAAGATGTTTCGCCTGACGGAATCAATTCGTCTGTTGTCGTTACCGGATCATGAATCTCCGATACCACTTTCAAAAGAAGATTCTCAGGTAATGCACTCATTTCCGGCCAGTCCTTGATATTTGGTCCAAACTTGATCTCGACACTCGGATCTGCAATTCCGTGACTGTCAAAGACACGGTTTGCATAAATGGCACTGTCAAAGAAATACGTGCGGTTCTTGTATTCTACATCCATATCTGTAGCGGATGTCAGATATCCTTTGTTCGCTGCTGTTGCCGCAATGGAACGTGCATCCATAAGCGCTACCGATGCAATCTGTCCATTCTGCAGCTTGCTTCCTTCTCTGTTCGGGAAGTTTCTGGTTGAATGACGGATAGAAAATGCGTTGTTTGCCGGTGTATCTCCTGCACCAAAGCATGGACCACAGAAAGCTGTTTTCACAATTGTCCCTGCTTCCATAAGTGTTGCAACCGTTCCGTTTTTCACTAGTTCCATATAAATTGGAGTACTTGCAGGGTAAACACTGAATGTAAACTCATCGGAGCCTATGTATTTTCCACGAATAATGTCCGCCGCCGCACAGATATTTTCAAAACCACCACCTGCGCATCCTGCGATTATTCCCTGATCTACATATAATTTACCATCACGCACTTTACTTTGAAGGGAATAATCTACTGCGCCCTCGAGGCTCACCAGCGCCCTTTGTTCTACATCGTGAAGGACATCTGCGAGATTTGCGTTCACCTCATCAATGGTATAGACATTGGACGGATGAAATGGCATTGCGATCATTGGTTTGATCTCACTTAAATTTACATAAACCAGTCCATCATAGTAAGCCACCGCTTCCGGGCTCAATTCTCTATAATCATCTACTCTTCCATGAATATCATAAAACTCTTTGATCTTTTCATCGGTTTTCCAGATAGAAGAAAGACAGGTTGTTTCTGTCGTCATAACATCCACGCCAATACGGAAATCTGCACTTAACTTCTCTACACCTGGTCCAACAAATTCCATCACTTTATTATTTACATAGCCATTTTTAAACGTTGCCCCGATCAGTGCAAGAGCCACATCCTGAGGTCCTACCCCTTTGGCCGGTTCCCCGTCAAGATAAATAGCAATAACTCCCGGCATTTTAATGTCATAGGTTTTCCCAAGAAGCTGTTTTACCAGCTCTGGTCCGCCTTCTCCCATGGCCATGGTTCCAAGCGCCCCATAGCGGGTATGGCTGTCGGAGCCAAGAATCATTTTTCCACCGCCTGCCAGCATTTCTCTTGCAAACTGATGGATGACTGCCTGATGAGGCGGAACATACACACCACCATATTTCTTTGCACAGGACAGTCCAAACATGTGGTCATCTTCATTAATGGTACCGCCTACCGCGCACAGACTGTTATGGCAGTTTGTCAGTACATATGGCATTGGAAATCTTTCCAGTCCTGACGCGCGCGCTGTCTGGATAATTCCAACAAAGGTAATATCATGGGAAGTTAGTTTATCAAACTTAATCTGCAGGTGTTCCATATTCTCTGATGTATTATGCTCTTTCAAAATATGGTACGCGATTGTCCCCTTTGATGCCTCTTCTTTCGTAACCGTCAAACCCGTTTTACTTTTCACAGCTTCTGCTGCTTCTGCATTGTCTTCGATGATTCCCGTACCATTTACAAGGTACACACCGCCTTCGTACAATTTCACCATGTCTTATACCTCTTATTTTCTGTTTTTTAGCTTTGTATATTTCACTTGGTCTGAAACCATAAGCGCAATTTTAAGCGTCAGTGCATCTTCAAACATTCGTACATCCAGTCCTGTGAGTTTCTGTATTCTTTCCAGACGATGTACCAGCGTATTTCTATGAACATATAATTGTCTCGCAGTCTCTGATATGTTCAGATTATTTTCAAAAAACTGATTTACCGTAGAAAGAATCTCCTCATCAAAAATATTTTCTTCCTGCTCATCAAACACTTCTTTTAAAAACATTTCGCAAAGAGACTCCGGAAGCTGATGAATCAAACGTCCGATTCCCAGTTCCTGATAAGCCAGTACTTCTTTTTCTACATAAAAAATTCGGCCTACTTCCATTGCAATTTTCGCTTCCTGATAAGCACTTGTTATCTGCTGCAGTTTATCTGTCAGGCTGCCATAAGACACTCTTACATTGACCATTGCCTCCGTATTCATAATACTTACCAGCATATGAGCAATTTCGTCTGCTTCATTTATATCTTCATCTGTTTCTAATGATTTTACAAGGATAACATGCCCATTGTCAACCGCCGTTACATAATCCCCCATTCCAGTTGTGTAAATACCGCGAACCATTTCCAGAATAACTTCATCCTGCTCGCCTTTTGGTTCAATTAAAAATACAGCCCTTTTCTGTTCCACCGGAATTCCCAGTCGCTTTGCCTGATTATATATTTCAACCTCTGTCAGGTGATTCAGCATAACCTTCTGAACAAAACGGTTTTTATCCATCTTCTCCTGATTCATTTCCAGCAAAGACCGCAACTGGCTGACACACAGCCTTCCTATACGCGAAACTTCATCACTCTTCTCCAGTTCCAGCACCAGAATATAAATAAGCTCTTCCCCATTCTTTACCGGAAATAAAGTGCATTCTTTCTGGCTGACACACCCTTTTTCCGGTTCTTCTGGGGACCGCAAAAACGCTCTTACACTCTGTTTGACAAATGTTTTTTCCAGTCCTACTGATGCCAGCAATTCTCCTCGCTCATTCCAAAGCGAACAGTTACACTCTAAAATATTTCCCATCTCATGTATGGTTTTCTGCAGAACCTGATTGGATAACACGCTATTTCCTCCCTGATATACCAAAAAAGGTCCACTGGACCTTTTTTGCATTTGCCTTATTATAAGCTATTAAATTCTCTTAAGCAACTCTTCTCTTTCTTTTTCATACCCCGGCTTTCCAAGAAGCGCAAACATATTCTTCTTGTAGCTTTCTACACCAGGCTGATTAAATGGATTGACCCCAAGAAGGTAACCACTTACCCCACATGCAAATTCGAAGAAATAAAACAATTGTCCAAGGCTAAACTCGTCCTGTGCCGGAATCGTGATCTTCAGATTTGGGACCTGACCATCCGTGTGTGCAAGAATGGTTCCATTCATGGCGTTCTTATTTACAAAGTCCATATTTCTTCCTGCCAGATAATTCAGCCCATCCAAATCCATCGGCTCTTCATTAATAAACAACTCCCGCTTTGGTCTCTCAATCTCCATTACTGTTTCGAAAAGGATTCTATTTCCATCCTGAATAAACTGTCCCATGGAGTGAAGGTCCGTTGTTAAATCTACGGCTGCCGGGAAAATTCCCTTCTGGTCTTTTCCCTCACTTTCTCCGTAAAGCTGCTTCCACCATTCATCCACATAATGAAGACATGGCTCGTAATTGGCCAGAATCTCGATCGTTTTTCCCTTACGAAGCAAAATATTACGAATTGCAGCATACTGCATGGCCGCATTTTCAGCAAATGGTGCTTCCAGTGCATCTTTCCTTGCAGCCTGTGCCCCTTCCATCAGCTTTGTGATATCGGCTCCGCTCACCGCAATTGGCAGTAATCCTACCGCAGTAAGAACAGAGAAACGTCCGCCCACATCATCAGGCACAACAAAAGTCTCGTATCCTTCTGTATCGGCTAAATTCTTCAATGCTCCACGTGCCTTGTCCGTAGTCGCATAAATTCTCTTTGCTGCTTCTAGCCGGCCATACTTTTTCTCCAAAATAGACTTGAAAATACGGAATGCAATAGCCGGCTCCGTTGTTGTTCCAGACTTAGATATCACATTAACGGAAAAATCGCGGTCTCCGATAGTTTCAATCAAATCATACAGGTATGTACTGCTGATATTGTTTCCCGCAAAATAAATCTCCGGTGTCTTCCGCACTTCTTTCGAAACTGCATTATAAAAGCTGTGTCTTAAGTATTCCACCGCAGCTCTCGCGCCAAGATAAGAACCTCCAATTCCAATAACCACCAGCACTTCGGAATCCTTCTGTATCTTCTCTGCCGCATCCTGTATCCGCGCAAACTCTTCCTTGTCATAATCAACAGGTAAATCTATCCATCCTAGAAAATCATTACCTGCTCCATTCTTTCCGATCAGAGTCTCCCTCGCTTTTTCCGTGGCAGCTTCTATATATTCCATCTCATGTGCACTTACAAACGTCTCGGCTTTTGAATAATCAAACAATATTTTGTCCGTCATACAATCCTTTCCTCCGTTAAACTATTGATACTTTGATTGTACCAAATCGCCATTTTCAGTGCAAGGTGGCTCCGCAAATTATTCAAGGACAATCCATTCTTTTTTCAAAAGCCACGTTACCCCCTGCATATACTGTTCTTCTATTTCTTTCTCCTCAAACAGCTTTCCCCATCTTTGCAGCAGAGGATAAAAATCACACAATCATCTACCGGCTGTAGCATAAATTCTTCATCTACACAAAACCATACTAGATATTCCAGTTCTTTTTAATTCTCCATAATCCGGCCTGTACACTGTGTACACCAGATGTATCACCCGCTTTAATCGCTTCATGATGCCGAAAAAGTCTGTCCCAGCTTTTCAGTATCTTTTGTTTCCAATCCGGATAAAAAGAAGTGAGCATGACATCATTCCAGTTCAGTCCACGCATTGCCATATCTTCAAAAAATGCTTTCTCTTCCTCTTCATTCTCTCCGATATAACTAAGTCTCATAATCTTGTTCCAGTCCATCACATCGAAAAACACTGCCTCATCTTTTGGAACAGAAAGATGAAGGGTGTGGTCTGACTGATCAATGCTATACAAATCCGCAAAAGCCCAGTATGGATATTCTGCCTGTTCCGGTTTCTCTACATACTTTGGCATCTGACTGACAAACCATGAATACGCAGTTACAAAGATAGGCGCACTTTCCTGATATTTACGACGCACATACTCTTCCTTTGAGTAGCATACTCCGTCCCGTTCTATCACGTCCCATACCGTGTTTGTCTGCGCTGAATATAAAATTATTGTATTACTTTCGTCACCCATTCTTTTCTAATCTCCCATATCAGTCCATATTTCAAATCGTTTCCTACTTTTACACTGTCATCAAATAATCTGCTCCAGCTTTCCACAATTTCTTTCTTAATCTGTGGATAAAACTGCGTCATAAATGCCTTCACATCATCTGTCCGATATGCATCCAACAATTCCCGGTGTCTTTTCTTGTCTTCTTCATTTAACGGAATATAAGAGTAGTTTAAGATCGTTCCCCATTTTGCAATATTGACATCTGTTATCTGCTCTTCGTCCAGAGTCAGTTCAAACACAACGCCTTCTTCACCTGACAGCATGGTCGCATCTTCATCAAAGGAAACCCACACCGGATACTCCACATCTTCCGGCTTATTTGCCTTATCCGGAGAATGCTGTACCAGCCAGTCATAGACTTCCAGAACTAATTTGGCATGTTCCTGAAGATCCATATAAATATACTCCCTTTTTGCAATATACCGTCCGTCATTCATAACCTTGTCCAGTACACTCTTATGTTGCCTGGTCCACACTTTGATTTTCCCCATTCTGATACAGTTCCTCCTTTTTTCTTCAGATTCATAATAATAATAATAATAATAATAGAAGCTAACACCATTCCTATCCCTGCAAAATTTGCATACTTCAAATGTTCTCCGTATAAAAAACACCGCAGGATACGGATACAACCGTTTCAATGGATGCTATCACAGGCACTCTGCTGGTTTCCCTGATTTTCTGTACACCCATATAATACAAAAGATATGCAATGGCAGTTGGAATCAACGCATACAAAAATCTTACCCGCACCATTTTCGAAGTGACAGATGATTCCAAGCGCTGCGCATCCAAGCAATGCTCTTTTGTCAATTTTAAGTGAATGAATCCCATATCTCCCAACAGTTGCAATTGCCATAATGAGACAGGCAAATAAGGTTCGTATAATTGAAAAAGGCATATCTATCACTCCGTTTGGTTGTAATTAAATATGCCTTCATTATACATGATTTTACATCATTTCGTTCTATTATTTTCTTTTATATTGAACTTTTATTCCTTATATATCTTGCTTCTAAAGCTTTCCGCATATACAAATCCTCACTCTTTTCATAAAGACAGGCAGCCCGTTTAAAATACTTTTGATAAGATGCCAATGGCAATTCATTCTTTGCATCTTTCAGCAAACACAAAAACCATTCTGGATCTGCAGCTATTTTTCTTAAAATATTGTCATGCGCTTTATCCTGCACCTGACTGCCTTCATATCGTGTAATGGTTTTGGCGCCCCACCCCAAAAGTATACATAAATCTGTTTGTTTTATATCATATTTTTTGCGAATCATTACGATTTCTTCAGAGGTTAGAAGTCCTTTTTGAGCCCGATATGCATCTTTCATTGCTCTATCATTTTCATGCATCTGAAATTCATCGGCATATAATTCCTCAGCTTCATCACAGTAAAAATACATTGCGTCATAACTTACAGATGTATTTTTAAAGATACTTGTTTCCAGCACTTGAACCATCTTTACTTCATGTTCTTTCATGCAACAAGTACAAATCTGTTTTTTACTGCAAACGATCTTCATCTTCATGAAAATACCCCCTACTTCTTTTTATATGGAAACATATCTTCTGAAAAAGATTTTTCTGCAAAATGAAACGGCATTACGAACGTTGTTGGATTTCCATACATATTCAATACTTCCACCCTGATTTTTATATATACCTCATCCCTCCCATTATACACTCTCCCAAATTCCCGCATCTCACTCCGCTGCGGAAATCTGATATCCTTAACCGTACGCATATTTTAAATTCTGTATATATGCCTTTACTTCGGTTTCACTTTCGATTCTTATATTCATTTTTCATAGGTTTGTTTCTCGCACATAAGGTATCAATTGATACCTTATAATACCATCTATTCTTTTTCTTGTCAATCACGTTAACAATATTGCTCTCTCAGCCGTTCCGCTTCCTGCTTCATCTGCTCGACCACTTCATCCGGCGAAATGATTTTCACTCCGTCTCCCAGTGAAAATACCCACCCCAGAAACTGATTGCTTATATGGACATCCACATTAACAGTGAAATATTTTTCTTCTTTTGGAATCATCATAATATCTTTTCCAAACCGGTCTATCATAACACCTGCCAGTTCATTCTTAACCAACAGTTTTACTTTCTGTTCTTTTCCACCAAACATTCCAAAACTTTTCTTGGCATAATCCGCCATATTCAGTCTTTCAAAATGCTCCTGTCCTTCTCGCTTTTCGTCAGACATCTGGATGTGCAGCATCTTGTCCACCCGGTAATGTTTTAACGTGTCTGCCTCGGAATCATATCCCACCAGATAATAATTTTCATCATCCCAGGATAATCCCCACGGACTGATATGGTAAAAAGCTCCTCCATGCCGCAGCTCCATTTCTTTCTTCACATTCCACTGATAATACTGGAAACGAATTTTCCGGTTTTCCGATATTGCATTATGAATCGCATCTACTGTATAGTAGATACTCTCATTCATTGTCTTGATTCTTCCCGACACATAAACCTGGCGCTGTAATTTCACAGCATCATACTGACTTACCAGACGTTCCAATTTCTTAATCAATGCATTCGTCTTTCGCTCCGTGATAAATTTAGAAGACTGGATTGCATCTACCAGAAGTTTCAGCTCCGGTAATTCGAACGGTCGGTTCAACACATGATAATGATAGCGTCCGCCTACAGGCTCACCTTCAACCTCTATTCCGAGCACTTCCAGATCCCGCAGATCATTATAAATACTCTTGCGGTCCGCAGTCACACCATAGGCTTCCAGTGCAGATAGAATTTCAGGCATCGTGATATAATGTTCATCGTCCGTCTTTTCCAGCATGATCTGTGCCAGACGGTATAGCTTAAATTTCTGATTGGTTCCTTTAGGCATCGCACTTATCCTTTCCTTTCAAAAACAGGTTTATTATACTATATTTCGTTTATTTTATCGCACAAAAAACTGCATATATCATTATTATCCCTCGATCAGCACTAAATGTTAAAGTCTTACTAAATCTATAATTACTTTAACACAAAGCCCTTTCCCACTCAAGAAATATTGATATATGCAGTCAGACCTATTATTAATTTAATTTAAAACTGGATTTTACAAATTTTTCAAACTC
Source organism: uncultured bacterium (assembly GCA_905216215.1). Taxonomy (GTDB): domain Bacteria; phylum Bacillota; class Clostridia; order Lachnospirales; family Lachnospiraceae; genus Allocoprococcus. Next base: position 11,446 of record CAJMSZ010000026.1, read on the forward strand.
TAATGCAGGCGAGTTAAGGATACCTTTTCTTGCTTTGGCCATATAAATATTTCTACTCAGGCAGTTTCTTTCCATTTCAAATCGGAGAACTTTTCCAGACGCCACCAAATCTCTCACAGAATGTTCCGAAAGAATTGCTACACCTGTGCCCTTTTTCACTAAATCTTTTTGCAACTGAGAACTCGAAACATATGCCACAATATTCAGATCTTCTTCCGTCACATCCATACTCCCCAGATAATTATCAATTAACTTCTGCGTTCCCGAACCATTTTCCCTGAAAATCAAAGGTTTATTCAACAGCTCTTTTCCATACAAACCTTGCTCATGCATTTTAACATAACTTGAAGTAATAGGTGTGATCATCACAAATCTGTCTTCTATGATTTTTTCATATACAATTTCCTGTCGGTTATCCGATGTACCTACAAACCCTAAAGTTATTTCGCCTTCTGTTAACATCCTTTGCACTTGATCACTGTCACCATTTTTCACAACAAATCGATAATTGGGATGTGTCTTTATAAATTTATATATCAATTCCGGCAGTATGCTCTCTGATGGGACAGTCGAAGCTCCAATAATCAGTTGACTCTTTCTATTTTCCAGTATTGTTTCTTCCAGTTCTGAACATCTAAATAATATTTCTTTTGCAAATTGATAAATTCGATTTCCATCAGGTGTCAGAGTTATGTTCCTCTTCATATCTCTTACAAACAAAATCAGCCCCAGCGATTCTTCCAACTGCTGTATATGATTGCTGACAGTAGACTGTGCCAGATAAAGCGAATTGGCCGCCTTTGTAAAGCTTCCCTTTTCTACTACTGCAACAAATGTTTCCAATTGCTTCAAATTTAAATTATTCATACCTGTCCTATTTTCGACTTATTCTCAGATATTGTTTCTGTATTTTCAAAATAATTATATAATACCTTCACGAATTCTGGTATAGCCTTTATGTTGTTTTCCATATTAAGCTCTTTCCAAAGTTCCTCTTCGCGTTTTAAACACTCTGCAGAGTATTGGAGCAGTCCTTTCACATTAGTTTCTTTTCCAGTCTTATTTCTGAACAATTCCGCAAGTGTACGAAGCGGTTCTTCCTTATTCAGCAAAGCGAAGGAACTGAAAATACAGATTCCAAAATTTTCAAATAAAAATATTTCCTGATACAATAAATCCAGATTTATTTTCGATTGATACTCTTTCTCTTTCGTTACTGCTTTTTGAGTTATTTTTCCTTGAATTCCAGCCTGTTCAGAAAAAATTTCACATACTCGTCTGGTCCCACCGGCAAGTACTCTTCCAAGTACAGTGGCTTTTTCAACTTCCTGTATCAGCTCCTTAATTCGTTCAACTGATGGTTGTTCTTTTACTGCGTCAAAATATAACCTCATAGCAAATATAAGTTCTATCATATTCACGCCAATCTCCATGCCTTTTTGGGATAAATACGCTGTACACGACTCTAAGTTCTCCCTTGACAGTTCATTTTGAAAACATGTTTCAGTTGCAGCCTGAATTTCAGATTCTTCCGGAGACGAATAAATATTGCCATTTTCCTTGCTATGTCTGTTGAGACATCCTATTACACACATAGGTGCACAACAGTAATTGATTCGTTCTGCGCTTTTCCTGCTCTCCACCTTTCCTTCTTCCTTTTTATTCTCCAAAATTTCTTTTAGATTTTTCTGATTTTTTAAAAGATGAAGAAGCGTAATAGAACCCAACCCAGGCAATGCCCCTCCACAGATTGGATCATCTAAGATATACCGTGCTAATTTCTTTCCATTATTCAACAAACCTTCCCGTTCTTCACATATTCCCTGAAAGTATCGATTCTGTTGGATTACGATTGCCCTTATCCCAATTTGAGCAAGAGTCACACCAGTACTGCTTCGTGGACAACTGAATTCCGGTTTTCCATGAGGATACGTAACAAACAAGCTGCTTGTAGGATAATAGTGGTCAGATGCTGGTCCACGTCCAATAACTGCGCATGTATTTCCCCATTTATCCCTGATATACGACACTACCTCTTTACAGCATCTATTCTGTAATTCCGGGCAATCCCAAAAAGATATCTTTTCTTTTTCTAAATAAATGACCGTATTCTTGTTTTCACTTGTTCCCTTGACAACAAGACCGGATAAATGCATGGAAGCCAGTTTCTGTGGAAAATCTCCTGAAATATTGCTGACAAATATTTCCCGTTCTGTCTTACCTTTTCCAATAATTGTCGCTCTTGTAGCACAAGGTACCGGTGTTCCGGTCAACAAACCTGGCGTTATGACAAACACATTGTCTGTCATATACTGTTTTAAGAGTTTTACAGCAAGCCCACGCCCATATTCCGTGCCATCATCTTCCAAAAGGCTTACAGATTGTTCCGTCACATCAACAACTGCTATTCGATTCATACTATTTTTCCTTTCCAGTCCAATGTGTTCCTGTGCGCCCATTTTTAATCATAAGAACCTCTGCGATAATAGAAACTGCAATTTCCTCCGGTGTCTCGCCTCCTATATCCAGTCCAATCGGTGTATATACCTTTTCCAGCTGTTTATCTGTAAATCCCCTGTCCATCATTTTTTCAAATAATGCCTTGATTTTTAATGAACTTCCTATCATTCCTACATATGCATATTTCTTCGTTAATACTGCTGCAAGTGCCTCTCCGTCAAAGCTGTGCCCTTGCGTTGCAATTACATAATGTGCTCCATCCGGAATATCTGCATTTCGCAAATCTTCTTCATAATCACTTACTTTGATAAAGCGATCAGCTAATGCAATTTTCTCCCCAATATCCTTTTCCTCCCGGTTATCAACTAAAATCGTATCGAATCCAACGAAGGATGCTAACCGCAAAACAGCCTCGCCTACATGACCTGCTCCACACATGACCAGAACTGGTCTTACTGTAAATACCTCTATCATTACACTGATGTTCCCGCCACACGTCATTCCTGTCTCAGATGCTTCGGAGGTCATATCATAATGTTTTAATTTGTTACTCCCCTCCCGGATACACTGCAATGCATCTGAAGTCGCCATACATTCTACATTTCCACCACCGATCGTTCCCTTGGTAGCTCCATTCGAATACACGATCATTTTTCCATTTGTACGCGGTGTAGAGCCATCGGAATGCACAATAGTAACAACTGCGTGTGCAATTCCTTTTTCGTATGCCTTTATCTGTTCTTTTACAATATCTATCGCATTCATCTTATTTCCTGCCTTTCATCTTTCTAATACTCCAAATTACACTGACAATCATAGAAACTATGTTACTGATCACATAAGCAGCCCATGCTCCCTTTGCGCCTAAATGAGTATACTTTGCCAGATACGTCAATGGTATCTGCACTCCCATCAATCGAATCACAGTAATTGCAAGAGTTGGAAATCCATACCCAAGCGCCTGCAAAATAGAAGTCATCGTCATCTCGATGGCCACAAATGGATATGCGAGAAGACTTATTTTCCAATATTGGACTCCTGCCTGTTGCATATTCGGATCTGTCGTCAAAACATGCCATATTTGTCTCTGGAATAATAACGCAATCCCTACAATAGCAACCGTTGGCAACAGACTGCTAAGACAAAGTTGCTTTATTCGCTGTTCTTTTTCTTTATAGGGTTCATTTCCCGCCATTAATGTCACAGCAGCACTTCCCACTGCTGTAGCAGGAAGATAGAACAGCACCGATAAACGGTTTCCAAGACCTGCCACGGCAACCAGATTCGTCCCCATTGACAACAAGATGTTATTCAATATCACATTAGACGCAGGGCTGATAATCTTTGATAAGCTTACTGGAGCTGCCAAAACAACAAATTCTTTTACCAGAGATGGTGATAACTTTACTCTGATACTGCTAAAAACAGACAGATTATATTTTTCATATTGCTTCGTCCCGTATATACATCCAGCGATTTTGGACAAAAGCATTCCGTATCCCAATGCAGTAAATCCAAATAATTTATACATCATATATGCTGTGCTGATTTGTATCGGTACTGCAATAAATGTCATCCACATCCCTGTTTTAGAATCTCCCAATCCTCTGAATTCCGCAATCAGAATACTGTATAAAAGAATAACCGGATTCCCAAGTAAATACGGAAGCATATAAAGATATGCTTTCTTCCGCAAATCCATCATACTGGTAAATTCAAAATATAATCGTACACTGATCACTGTCGAGATGCAGACTCCCAAAATAAAAGTCAGAATCAAAATTCCTTTTAATATATCTTCCGCATCCTTTTTCCTTTCTGGGTCTTTAAAAACCTTTGCCATAATTACATTGACAGAGATCGCCAGTCCATAACTGACCGTTGTAATAATAGAAATATATGGTCCACAAATAGCTGATATGGTAAGTTCTTTCGTGCTATGGACACTGAGAAGAATACCTTCAAAAATGGAGCCCATTCTCTGTGCCAGAGTCAATAATGCAACCGGATATGCGAGTTTCCAGATTTCCTTTGTGAAATCCTCTCTATTCATTTTGCTTTTTCCCCATCAGATATTCTGTTCCATTCTTTAACAGCTCAATTTCTCCATAAATCATAGATAAACTTCTTTTTATGTTTTCTTCTGAATCTTCCTTCATATGTATCTGTGTCACTATCTCTCCATTGCGAAGTAAAAATAACCGATCACAATACTCCATTGCAAAATTGGGATCATGCATTGTGATTAATCCTGCCTTATGTTCCTCTTTTACTATGCGTCTGATTTTTCCCAGCACAATATGCTTATTTAAAAAATCCAGTGCACTGTCTGGTTCATCCATAAGCATAACCGGTGCATTTTGAATCATACATCTCGCCAATATGACCATTTGCTTTTGCCCCTGGCTTAATTCTCCAAAATCCTTATCTGCCAAATATCTGCATTCCAGTTTTCCCATAATTTCAAGTGCCTGCTTTTTCTGTTCCGCAGACGGAGATTCTAAGATATGCAGCCACGGATTGTACCCCATTAAAACGACCTCCAGGGCCTTTCTCCCACCAGTCAGGCTACAGCTTTGTGGTATAAATGCAATTTTTCTTGCCCTTTGTCTTTCATTGAGAAATTTACAATTCTCTCCATCTACATAACATTCTCCATCCATAGGCAAAAATCCACAAGCCGCATGGAGCAATGTCGTTTTCCCGCTTCCGTTCAATCCTAAAAGACCACAAAATTCCCCTCTTGGGACTTCCATACTTAACTCTTTTAGAATTCTATGATCTCCGTAACTCACAGAAATATTTTGTAATTTCAGCCCCGTCATCATATCATCTGTTCCTTTCCTTTTTCACACAGAAAATAGATCAGCATGGGAACCCCTATGACTGTTGTTAATATGGAAATTGGAAGCTCAACACTATAGAGTAACCGTGCAAATATATCTGCCACCAGTATTACAATCGCACCAACAAAACTGCTTAACATCATAGTACTGAAATTATTTCTTTTTAAAATCAGCTTAGAAATATGTGGCGCGATCAGTCCTACAAACGAGATTAATCCAGTTACACAAATAATGGATGCAACAAGCAAGGTAGACAACAACAAAACAAATGTACGAACGATTCCTATACGCATTCCTAACGCCCGGCATTCATTGTCACTTAATGCCAGCATCTCCACCTGCCTGCGCAGCAAAATAATTCCAACAACTCCCACCAGAAACATAGGAAATATTGTCATGACTTTAGCTGCAGTTGTATTTCCCAAAGTCCCCATTTCCCAGTATTCCATTGCCGCAAGTTCATTTTCCGGGTCTGCAAAATATTTCAATCCCATAATGACAGCCTTGGAAACTGCGTTGATCACAATTCCGGCAAGCACATATGTTGCTGTAGCTCTGGAACGGGTCGCTCTCACCAACAGCATAACTGCCAGAACTGCCAGAAATCCGCCAATAAAAGACCCCATCGCAATCCCAATCATTCCTGATGAAGATAATACAACAATAGCTATTGCTGCTCCTAAATTAGCTCCACCTGCTATTCCAATAATATCCGGTGAGGCCAATGGATTTTTAAAAATAATCTGATATACACTTCCCGCAAGCCCCAAACCAAATCCAGCCATAATAGCCATAAATGTCCTCGGCAGCCGCAACGTGAAAAAGACTTTTTTGCTCATAGGAGATGCATTTTCACTTCCACTGATTATATTCCAGATATCTTTCAAATCTATCGAATATTTTCCTATGCATATAGAAAGAATTGCGGCAATAAGAATTGCCACAATACTTCCACTAAATAACTTTATTAATTTTCTTTGTTCCTTATCCTTCATGCTGCACTCTTATCCTGTGATGGATGATTTATCAATATCAAAGTTATAAAATGTTTTGTAAAACTCATCTGCATCATCCGCAAATTCGTCCATGGAATACAAATCCGGATGCAAAGTGGCAGTCATCCAAAGCATACCAAGTACTCCGGATGGCACTGGCGAATCCCATGCTTCATATCCAGTTGGCATATTGTAAACATTTCCATTCTTTACTGCTGTTACTTCTGCGAGATTAGAATCTGCCATAACATCTTCTGCTGTATAATCTGGCTGTCCATTAGCCATATTATTTGTCGGAATGATAATGTAATCAGGGTTCATTTCCAAAATCTGTTCATAAGAAACATCTACCCATGAATCACCATCTAATGCATCTCCTGCATTTTTTCCTCCGGCTGTAATGATAAGTGATGCCTGATACATATTCTTCGGAGCAGTTGTCAAATAAGAACTTGTTCCGCACATATAAACAACTGGCTTTTTGTCATCACTCAGACTTTTCGTCAAGCCGTCGATCTTATCCAGAATCTCATCGTATTTGTCTGTCAGGGCAGTTGCTTTTTCATTGCTGTTTGTAACTTGTCCAATTAACTGAATCATTTCCACCAACTTATCATGGCTTTCCGGGCTGACTACAATGGTAGGAATATCCATTTCTGTAAGCGTCTTTGCATAATCCTGCGCTTTTTTAGGCAAAATAACCAAATCCGGTTCTGCTGCCAGACAAGCTTCCAGATCAAACGCCTTAGCCGATCCGACATTTCCTACTGAATCCATGATATCATCTGCTGCATATTTGTAAATAGGTCTCTGTTCAATCTTCTCTTCTACTGCGACCAGTCTGTCTTTCAGTCCCAGTGCGAGACAGGTAGAAGACGAAATATAGTAACCTGAGACAATTCTCTTTGGCTGTTCCTTGATCGTAACTTCATTTCCAAGTTGATCTTTGATCGTCAGCGGGTACACTGTCTCCGGCACTTTTTCTTCTTGCTTCGCCTCTTCCTCTTTTTGTGTTTCATTATTGGTTGTGTTTGATTCTGTCTTTCCACATCCAGCAACCATAGAAACAGTCAGAGCCAACACAAGCAAAAGGGAATACAATTTTTTCATGGTTTCTTTCCTTCTTTCTGTATATTCTTTAAATATATTATACAGCATTTTTAGTGTCAGACAGATTCAATAATTCCATGATAACCCGAAACCCATCGAAAAATCCGATTGTTACCGTTTCCTTCTGTTAAACTGAAATCCGATCACCGCTCCGACTACTCCTCCGATAATATGTGCCATGTTTGATACGTTGTCCTTAATGGCAAAGCCTTCGTACACCTGCTGTCCGATGAAAATTGCAGCAACAAGGAGAAACGTCAGTGGGATTTCCCCTTCTCGGAATCCGGTAAAGGAAGCCAGAATAATAAATGCAAATACCACTCCGCTTGCACCGCAAAGTGCAATGTTCGGAAAGAAAATATAATTAATGAGGCTTGTGGAAACCGCAGTGATTAACACCACCTTAAAAATCCGGTCATAACCATATTTTTCTTCCAGCAGAGGGCCAAGTAACAGTAAATACATGGCGTTTCCAATAAAATGCTCCCAACCACTATGTCCGAAAATATGCGTTACAAAACGCAGATACGTGAGTGGATCGCGCAGTGACGAATGGTACGTCATAAATAACAATCTTGTGGTTTGTCCACCGGTCAGCACGCCCATGAGTGTTGCAAAAAAGCATATAGTCACAATCCCCAGAGTAACCGGTGCATTGAATGATATTTTAATTTTCTTCATCTGAATCCTACCTTCTACTTTCCCTTGTTTCCATTTTATATTTCCGTATCTTTATCATACTTTTATACGGTAATTTCCCCACTTAAAATCCGCTTGTAATCTTCATAATTTTTCTTCAAAAGCTCCGGTGTGTTAAGCGAATATGGACATTTTCTCACACATTTGCGGCAGTTGATACAAGTCTCGATTTTTTTCATTTCTGCCTGCATATTTTCAGAAAGCCAGGAGGCAGAAGGTGCACGTCTGAGCATCAGGGACATTCGTGCGCACTGATTAATCATAATTCCTTTTGGACATGGCATACAATACCCACATCCACGACAGAATTCACCAGACAACTCCTTCTGTTCCCGCTCAATATATTCCTTGATTTTGCCAGTCATAGACGGTGTATTTTCCATATAAGAAAGCCATTCTTCCAGTTCTGTTTCTCTCTGGATTCCCCAAATCGGAAGAACATTATCATACTGGGTCATAAATGCCATGGCAGCTTCGGATTTATTAATCAGACCTCCTGCAAGCCCCTTCATGGCAATAAAGCCCACATTCTTCTCTTTACATTTTGCAACCAGTTCTTTCTCACGCTCTGCCGCAAGATAACTGAACGGGTACTGCAATGTCTCATAAAGTCCGGATTCCACCGCATCAAATGCAATCTGAATCTTATGGGCAGTAATACCGATATGGCGAATCTTTCCCTGTGCTTTTGCCTCTAACATACATTCATACATCCCCGTTCCATCTCCCGGTGCATATACCTGATTTGCACAATGGAACTGATAAATGTCGATATAATCTGTCTTTAACAGCCGAAGAGACGTCTCAAGCTGCTCCCAGAATTCCTCTGGGGTCTGCGCCATTGTCTTGGTGGCAATATAAAGATTATCCCGCACATCGTGCAGTGCCTCTCCGACTTTTTCTTCGCTGTCTGAATATGCCCTTGCTGTATCGAAGAAACGCATACCACCTTCATATGCTCTCCTTACAATCTTAACTGCCACTTCCTTACTGTCTCTCTGAATCGGAAGTGCGCCAAACCCGTTCTGTACAACCTGAATTCCCGTGGACCCTAACGTAATCACATTCATGTCTATCACCTCATAACGTAAAATTTGTCTGCATTTTAAGATGCCAGGATCAAAAGGTCTAAAACCACATGAGCTCGCTCATAAGTGGTTGAAAGGCCTTGGAACCCGCCCCAATATGAGCATAAAAGTGGGATGCTAATCCCACGATATGCGAATATTGAGCAGGATTGTGGGAGTGCAAAGCACGGAACAATCCGCAGGCATCATAGTTGCGGCTTTCGACCCCAACATCATTTTGACCCTATTATACAAAAAAACAGACGCTTATTCCAGTTGTAAACATTGAGAAATCCTTTTTGTTGACTTCATTTCCAAAGAGGGGTATCATCAAACTAATATATTGAGCGTGAATAGCAATTCAAAAGGGAGGACGAAACCTATGAATTACGCATTTATCAATGGGAAAATATTAGATGGCACAAAGGATATGGAAGTCCAAGAGGGACTTTGTATCCTGACAGACGGAAAACGCATCGTCGATATTGTCTCTTCCGATTCAGACCTGACCGGATATGAGAAGATTGACCTTCAAGGGAAATATATCCTCCCCGGTCTCATCAACATGCACGTACATCTTGCCGGAAATGGAAAACCGCAGAAGAAACAGCGTGACAACGAAAAACTGGTCCGCACAATCATGAGCTCTGCCCTTACCAAAGCAGTTGCCTACAAAATGGTATGCGGATTTGCGAAAGACGAACTTCTCAGTGGTGTAACTACAATCCGTACCGTCGGAGGCCTTGGCAATTTTGATACAAAGCTCCGGGATGAAATTGCCGCAGGCAAGAAAACGGGGCCACGTATCCTTGCCGCTAATCAGGGAATCTCTGTACCCGGAGGACACATGGCAGGTTCCGTAGCTGTCGCTGCCGGCTCTGTTTCCGAAGCACTTCAGCATGTAGAAGAATCCAAAAAAGAGAACGTAGATTTAATCAAATTAATGATTACAGGTGGTGTCTTAGATGCCAAGGAAAAAGGTGTTCCCGGTGAACTGAAAATGGAACCGGAAATGGTTCGTGCTGTCTGTGAGAAAGCGCATGCCGAGGGTTATATTGTTTCCGCCCATGTGGAATCCCCGGAAGGTGTCCGTGTGGCTCTGGAAAATGGCGTAGATTCCATCGAGCATGGTGCAAAACTGGACGAAGAAATGATAACACTTTTCAAAGAAAAGCATGCCTTTCTTTGCACCACCCTCTCCCCGGCTTTGCCTTATGCCTTATTCGATCGTGCCATTACCAATGCTTCTGAAGTGGAGCAATACAACGGCAATGTAGTATTCGAAGGAATCATTGACTGTGCCAAAACTGCCCTTGCAAATGACATCCCGGTTGTCCTTGGAAATGACGTAGGATGTCCATGGATTACCCAGTATGATTTCTGGAGAGAACTTTACTATTTCCACAAATATGTAGGAGTTTCTAATGCATTTGCACTCTACACCGCAACAAAACACAGTGCAGAAATGGCAGGAATCGATGACATTACCGGAAGTATCGAAAAGGGAAAATGCGCAGATATGATTGTTACCTCTCAGAATCCATTAGAAGACCTGCGTGCCCTCAGACATGTAGACATGGTAATTGCAAACGGAACACTAATCCGCAATCCAAAGATCAAGAAAAAAACACAGGTAGAAGCAGAGTTGGATAAATTTATTCAGAATTAAACTGTCCTGCCGATTCCTATAACCAAAGAAATGGAAAAGGAGCAAGCCACCGAAATGACTTGCTCCTTCTACACCCTATCTGAAATTATCTGCGGCTTCTTTTTCTAAGCAGTATTACCACTGCAAACATAAGCACCGCAAATCCAATGCCCATGATCGGCATTGCAATATTTGCTGCATCACCGGTCTGAACCTGATTGGTTTTGTCTTTTGAAGGTGTTTTCGTTGTTGGGTTCTTCGTATTATCCTTATCTGGATCATTTTTTCCTGAATGTTCTTTATCTTCTCCTGGTTTTTCTTTAGAAACCAGACCACTTACAGCATTCCGAAGAACTTTTTCTGCATTATTTACTTCTTCCTGTGTTGCATCTGCATTTTCAGCTACTTCTAAAGCTGCTTTCAAGGCATCTTCCAGCACTTTATAACTTGCTTCCGTATAATCGTCTTTTTTAAGTGCTTGCGCTTCTTTCATCGCATTCTCCAGATTTGTTTTATCTACTTGTGCTGGTATTTCTTTTACAACCAATCCATCAATTGCAGCGCGCAGAACTCTTTCTGCATTGTCCACTACATCTTGTGTTGCATCTGCATTTTCAGCCACCCTCACAGCTTCACTTAATGCATTTTCCAAAATACTATATGTTTCCTCTGTGTAAATAGCCTTATCAAATGTCTGTGCTTCCTGAATGGTTGCTATCAGTGTTGTCTTATCTACTTCCGGAAGTTTATTCTTATCTACGAGTACAAAAATAATTTTTTCTCCGCCTGTAAATGCTTTTCCATCAATTTCACTGATGACACCTCTTCCAGGTGCTTCTGCGTCATCTGCTACTTTAAATGTCACCTGTTTATCGCATGACCATTTGTCATTTTCTTTCAGACTTACCGTCATTTCCGTATCAACATCCCATGATGTGATATCATACCGGATCATTCCGTTTTCGTCAGAAGCCAGTGTATTCGGGTCACCATTCTTGACACGGAACTGAATGTCAGAAAGAATTTCTCCGTTTTCATCCTGTACCTGTGCACGGAAAGTCACTTTATCACACGCGTCTTTGCTCTTTGCCAGAAGTTTGATGTTTGCCTGTGCCTCTGCTACCGGCACTCCATTAATCTTTTCTACTACCGAAGTTCCATCTTCTTTACCGATTGTAATCTTCATTACAGCCGGTGTTGCAATATAAGCGGAATCTTCTGGAAGATAAATTTCGTATTCACCGGCATCTTCATATCCATTAAGCTGCCATATGAGTGCGCCATCATTTGCAAACATCGGAGTTTGTACATAGTATTTCACATTATCTCTGATAAACTTAATATTTCCCGGAAGCTGACTTCCGTCTTCACTTGTCACAGCAACTGTCAATGTACGCATTCCCTGTACTGTTTTCAGATTATTCTGTGCTTCTTTCAAAGCTGACAGTGCACCATCAACCTCCTGCTGTGTGGCATTCGGATTATCCAGGGCTGTTTCGGCTTCTGTAAGTGCAGTCTTAAGGTTCTTATAACTGTTTAATGTATAATCGCCCTGCTTCATATCTTTCAGTTCATCCACCTTAGCCTGAAGGGCATCCTTGTCCACAACTGGAGCTGTCTTTTCTGTTAATGTAAATACAACTTCTTTCCCATCACCAACATCTTCACCATCTACTTTAGTTACAAATGTTCCAACGGAGCTTGATTGAAGCGTAAATTCATGTTTTTCAGGATTAAGAACATATTCCTTGTCACCAATTTTTATTGATTCATCCTTCAGTTGTACGGTGATAAGATTGGTTCCAGAATCGCCATCGCTGACTGGATATTCTATCACACCTTCACCTGTATATAAGTTGAATGGATATCCGATATCCGGAATTGCTTTAAATGTAATCATTTCATTTGTAAGCTTACCTGATTCGTCTACTACTTTGATGCGAATCGCATTCTTATCTGTAACTATTGGCTTTTCAGCCTTTACGAGGTTGTTCGCTGCCTCTTTTAATAAGGCAACCTGTTCATCAACTTCCTCCTGTGTTGCATCTTCTTTATTAAGAATCTCTGTTGCTTTCTGAACTGTCTTCTGATATTCTGCCCAGGATTCTGCTGTGTAATCTTTTTCTTTCTTCAGTCCAGCGATTTCGATTGCGTCTTTCAAAGCTGCTTTATCGACCTGTACCGGAGCATCTCCACCATCTTTTGCTAATACAAATGTGATTTCACCTGCTTCTGCAAGCGCTTTTCCGTCTACTTCTGTAATGTTTGGTGCAATCACATAATTTCCGTTTGTTTTATATGTATGTGTTTCTTTACAATACCATAGTTTTCCATCTGCATCCTTTTGGTTTTCCGCAAGTTTTACCGTAAATGTTAAAGTAAAATCCCCACCATTTACCTTCTGTTCTATAATACCATTCTTGCTAGTTACATGATAACTAGTTGCAAATGTATCATTTGGAACAATATCAAATTCTACTCCATCTACCGCACTTCCATTCTCGTCCACTACTTTTGCGCGGAAGGTCTTGGCATCAGAGAGAATCTGCTCTCCTGGAGTTGGGGTATCTCCGCCACTCTTCTTTTTCAAAGTATAAGTAAGTTTTGTTCCTTCGGCATATGGATTACCATCGATGGTATCCATAGTGCCAACCCATCCACTTCCTGATGCTGTAAAATAGTGTTCATCTTCTGTCACATATTCTGTTGTATCTGCAAGAACGATATGGGTCGTCTTTCCAGCATTATATGTCCCTGATACATAATATGTAATGATTCCGTTATTATCAGATGTAATCGGATAATTATCTAACGCACCATCTATGATTGCATTAAATTTTATGCCCTTCAATGGATTACCTTCTTCATCCATTACTTTTGCTTTGAATGTACCAGGATAACATGAATAGTCAACCTCTACTGGTTTCTTTACCAGACCATCTATCGCTGTTTCCAGGTCTTCTTTTGCGGAATTAATTGTCGCTTCCGTTGCATCAGCATCCGCAATTACATCTTCTGCTTTTGCAATTGCATTCTGCAAAGCATCCCAACCACTTTCATAGTCTTCTTCGTTTAATGCTTTTGCTTTATTCAGAGTTTCTTTCAGTTCTGAATTGTCTGCTCTCCATTTCAATTGCTTCTCTGCATTCTGTAGTATCTGCAGCGCTGCATCTACCTGTTCCTGTGTTGCATCTGCGTTTGCATTAACATCTTCTGCCATAGCCAGTGCATTTGCATATTGGCTCCAGCTGGCTGATGTATAGTTTGTCTGGTTGTAAGAAGTCTTGTAACTGATTTCTTTGGCCAGTGCAGTTTTATTTGCGATAAGCTTCAGCCCTGCTGCTGCGTTCTTAAGTTCTGCCACAGCTGCATTGAAATCTTCCTGTGCTGCATCTGCCTGATCTGCAATTTTCTCTGCCTTGCTGATCGTCTGTGTTAATACCTCAAAGCTGGCTGGTGTATAACCATCTGAAGCGTATTCTTTCATCTGCTCGATTACTTCTTTTAACACGGTATTATCTGGTGTAATCGGTTCAAATCCCGGAGTTTCCTTCCCCGTCCAGGTAACGATAATCTCTTTTTCGTAATCAGCTCCGACTTCCTCACCATTGATTTCCTTAAAGTAAGATTTGCCATTCTCTTTTCCTACTGTAAAGTTAATGACCGGGTTTGCAGAATACAGTTCCTGATGACATGGGAATAATTTCCATGTCTCTCCATCTTCCCAGGCTGCTGATGCCTGTAAATAAAGAACTCCTGTGTGCGCGTCTGAATAGGCATTATATCCGCCCTTATCAGAAGTATACTGGAATTTAAATGGTCTCGTAAACAAGTTGCCATTCGCATCTTTCACAATGACCTTTAATGTAGTCAGCTTATCTGCCACTTTCAAACCATCGATTGCCGTCTGCAATGCCTCTGCTGCATTTTTTACATCTGCCTCAGACGCATCTGCATCAGCAAATACTTTCTGAGCTTTCGCAAGTGCCTCCGCATAAATTTGATAAGTGTCTTCTGTGTATTTGTATTCTTCCTCTACTTTTTCTGCATTTTTTAATGCAGTTTCCAGCTCCGTCTTGTCCACATATTCATCTTCCGGAATCAAAACAAACTGCAATTCTTCAAGACCTGTCGCTGCTTTTCCATTAAGCGTTTCCGTTTTCATGGAAACGCTGACTGTGTATTCCAGCCTTTCTGGCTCTGAAACATACTTCTTATCGCCCGTATTATCAACTTCAATTATAATATTGTCGAACCAGGCATCTACTGATGTATGTTTTAATGTTAATACTCCGTTCTTATCTGTAGCGATCGTATATTCAGATGGAGTTGCTCCTGTATTAACTCTTTTTCTCACAAAGTTCACATCAGGAAGAGGATTTCCCTTTTTATCTACAACCTTGATTTCCAAACGGTCCAACACAGGCTGTTTCGCTCCGCCATTGTCGTATTCCGGATAATAGTCCGGTTCTTCACCTGCTTCCACTTTTGCCTTATTGTTCTTTGCCGCTTCTAACCTCGCACTGTCAATATAGGTCTTCTGCTCGTCAGACAAAGCATCATAAGCGTCAAGGGCTTTCTGAACATTATCTATATCTGCTGTAGTCATCTTACTGATATTAAACAGCTCAAAAATCTTGTTTACATTAATTGCAGCAAAAAGATCTGTTTTCATTTCAGCAGTTGGCAGATAGGTACGTTCTTCATCGAGATGTGTGAGCCCTGCAAGTGCCTTCACATCTGTAAGCCCGCTATTTTTAGTAAGATCCAAAGCTTCCAGGTTCTTCAACTGCCCAATAGCTGTCACATCTGTCAGTTCATTTGCTGAAGCCAGCAAAGTCCTGAGTTCTGTGAGTTTACTCATATCAGGAAGTGAGGATATCTTATTACCTGAAATATTCAGATACTGTAATTTGGTAAGGTCAGCAATGTCATCCACATTTTCAATGGTATTGGAAGACACATTCAGTGTAGTTAATTTTTTCATGGACTTAATTGCCGAAACATCCTTAATCGCCCCATTCATAGACAGATCAAGCTCTGATAAATTCGTCAATGTCTTAAGAGGACTGACATCTGTGATTCCGTCCTGCTTTAATATCAGTATATCCAGTTGGGTCAGTTCAGAAAGAGGACTTACGTCCTGAATACTCTTTCCTTCCACCGCAGATGTATATCCGATATCTACCATTGTGGCAGATTTTGCATACTGAATTCCTTCCAGATTTTCAATCCAATATGGCTTTGTCCAGTCTGCGAAATCCTCCGCGTGACTGCACAATTCAAAAGAAATATAGCGAACAGACTTGTCTCCCACCATATCTGCAGTCAATTTCACATTGCTTTTAATTGCATTCATAGAAGAGCGGATAGCCCAGTGAAGTAATGGGTCTTTGATTACTTCATCAGCTCCGGGAGTGTATACATCCTCCTCTGCCAATCCGCCACAACTGTCAGCTTTTGCAGTAATTCCGCCACTTCCGATTCCGGATGTGGTCAAAAAAACTGCAAGCATTCCTGCTAAGAATTTTTTTGTTTTTCTCATAATTTCTCCTTCCCTGAGTCTCTTATTTTTTATAATTTCTTTTCTTTAAAACGATAGCACAAACAACCATAAACGAAGCAATCAGACTTACGCTTAACGGAAGTGCCGCAGAAGAGTCTCCTGTCTGAGGATTTTTATCTTTTCCTTTATCTGATTTATTGCTTCCGTTATCTCCCTGATTATTATTACCTTTGTCATCCTGGTTATCTTTTTTGTTGTCGTCTTTCGAATCACCTTTATCGTCTGAACCTGGTTTTTCCGGTTCCGGAGTCTCAGCTTTGATACTGATTTGCTGGCTTGCAAAATAGTATCCTTCCTCTGGATTTGTATCTGTCACTCCAACTCTCCATCTAAGTACTCCAGAATATTGTTCTGCCTTCGGAAGTGTGATCTTCATTGTTTTTTCTGTAGAACTTCCCTGTGTTTCCACTTCCTGAGCTTCTACTGCAACTCGTTCTTCTTCTCCGTGTACTCCTTGCTTAATGTAATAAATTGCATAATACATCTTATCTGGCAATGCAGTTCCTCTTACCGTAACTGTCACTTCACCACCTTCAGAGCCAATTTCTGAATCAGATACCTGTACTTCGTTTACCATGGTCTCGACTTTGTTTACCACAAGTGTTTCATCCTTGCCATCAAAATCCTGACCATTGACTTTCTGAATATAGAAGCCTTGTCCATTCTCATTCTGTGCTGTTACTATTTCTATTGGTGCAGCACATGTATAACCACTTGCTTCATCTGGCTGGATTGTAAATGTTCCTGCGCTTTCAGATACATAACTTACATTTCCAGACGCATCTGTCACTGTTGCCAGTGGAGTGATACTGTCTCCTTCTTTTATTGAAAGCTGCAGATCAGATACTGCTTTCTGCTTTTCATTCACTACTTTGATGTTTAAGGTCGTCTTATCAACTTCTGGCTTTGGTTCTTCCGGCTCACTTCCACCAATCTTCTTTACTACCAGTTCGACTTCTTCGCCCTGATACACTTTATCGTCTACTGTATCCACATGCATTTCATCATCTTCATCAAATACAATCTCATGTGATGTTATGCATTCATACCCACTATCAGATGTCGGCATCAATTCATAGGTATCATCATTCAGCTCATCTCCCGTACAATGATAACCCAGCTTTCCAGATGCATCTGTCACATCATCAATCGTAAGATCTCCACGTGTTCCATACTCCTGTGATTTCAGATACAGCTTCACTCCTGATACCGGATTGCCCTTTTCATCCACCACTTTAATCTTTAAAGTCGTCTTATCAACTTCCGGCTTTGGTTCTTCCGGCTCACTTCCACCAATCTTCTTTACTACCAGTTCGACTT